>NZ_JALQCK010000024.1:0-132182 GCF_030464835.1 Paraburkholderia sp. WS6 | reverse complement strand
AGGCACCGTCACATTCCTGTGGTCGATGGCAGGCATCGAATAACCCTTAACGAACTGAGCCGGACGTCATGCGGCTCAGTTCGGCCAATCTCGGTCACTCGACAGCCTGCCTCAGATTGCTGACAATTCGATCCAGCACAATGCGTTGAGAACGGGCATCGTGGTTACATCCAAACTTCAGAATCTAGTCAACGAACGGACTAAGGCCGATGAATGAGCGTTACAGCGTGGAAACCTTGAAAAGGACAGTGGCGCTCATCCAAGAACGTTTTCACACGTCGATTACTCATTCAGAGCGGCTCGCTGCCGCCGCACTGAATGGCATCGATGCACATGGACTTGATCCTGACGATTGGGCCACCGTGGTAGCCACTGTCGACGTCGTTGTCCGAGCTTGGATTTGTGGCAATGGAACAAATCCTGTGGGTATCGCCGATAAATAAATGGACTTTTGCTTTCAATCTAGATGGAAAGAGGAATTGGTCTGCATCTGCCCGCTCGGGAAATTGGCGTTTGAGATGCCAATGGGTGTTCCATCTGTCTATATCCCCTCAGAACAGGCTTGGCAAGACTCCGCTCCAGCGTGGGCCGTGCCATATTGGCAAGAGTTGCATTTGCAATTGGCGAAGTGGTGTGCCGATCATGGGTTTCCGCTGCATGTCGATAAGTCTGCAAGCGTCTTTGTCGCGTGAACAGCGTGGCGGATGACCCTCGCGGGAACGGCTGCTATCGGCAAACCTGAAGGTCCGCTGAGGGTCGACAAGGGTCCGTCGGATACCAGTACCGGCAACGGCAGACCGTCCCAACGGACACCCCTTTGTATGACTTCTGTATTCTCGTTGAGGGCATCGATACGCTCCTTTACACGGATTGGTCCTACGGGGCGTGGGCGTCGCGGAGTTCCGCACCAAGGACGAAGCTGCGATAGATGTCGCTGCGCCCGAGCAGGCGCAACGGCGGACGGAGCTGGACCGGGAGCCTCAGAAACACCGGGCGGTCCCGAGGTTCTAAGTGGGAGCAAGTCCGAGCCGCAGGCGGTACCTATCGGACCTGTTTGCAGCCGTGGGCGCGGGGCTCTTAAGCTACGCATGCTCCGGTACGGACTTATGCAGGTGGCAGACCAATCCGCGCTAAAAATGCGGTGAATCGCTGGGAAAGGTCTTCTCGGAATAGGTCCGACAAGCGACACACAAAGCTCTTTGTTCGGATGCTCTCGAGGTAGGCAAGCGTCGCATGACGACAAAACGAAACGAGTAGTTTCCTAGGCGCACAGTGCCGGCGTTGCAGAGCATGAACCCCGGCAGTGCCGGCCCGGGGATTCCGGGCATTCCCGTGTCTCGCTTACGCCGCTGGCCTTGCTCGCGTGCCGTTGATGAAGTAGATTTTAATTGGGAGATGGATCAGGCGGGAGGGGCTGCCATGGAACTGAGCGTAGAACGCGTCGATGTTTGGGCAGCTACCATCGATGACAAACCGGGAGGGCTTGCGCAAGTATTAAGCGCTTTGCGGGATGCTGGCGTAGACCTGCAGTTCGTCATCGCACGTCGCACGCCGGAAGCATCGGGCAAAGGGGTCGTGTTTGTCGCACCGCTGCAGGGGGAGAGGGAGATCCATGCCGCGACACAGGTCGGGTTCGCAGTCACTCCGAGCCTTCACTCCGTCCGTGTAATGGGCTTGGACCAGTTGGGGATCATCGCGCAATTGACCCAGACGCTGGCCGACGGGGGGATCAACCTCCGCGGCGTTTCCGCTGCTGTACTTGGCACACAGTTCATTGCTTATCTCGCGGTCGACTCGTTGGACGATGCCGAAAAGGCGATGGACATTCTACAGAGGGCCTGAAGAACCCCTGCCGGACCGCGAACTGGCGTGGATCTTCCTATCGAGGCGACTGGGTCGCCCTGTCTGACACGACTGCCCTGAGCAACCACTTCAGATCGACAGACTGCGCAGCCGTGCGTGCACGCGAGCGCGAAGCGACCTGGTCTCAGTTCGGCCACTTCCAGCCATTCGTCCATATGCTCAACCGGGACACACGTAGGGCAGCTCCGCTCCGACATCGGTCATTCGACGAACCTTACGCCGTATTACGTGCGTTTAGATTCTCGCTCGGAAGAAATCCCTCCTCCGTGGTTCTCGCAATACTTGCATCAAATCGATCACCCCTGCCACCCAGCGCCACGGTCGCACGCTTCGCGCATTCGAGCAAAGTCGTCAGAGCGACAGTGATGGTCGATGCCATGTCAAATCTGGCCTTCGGCCCCGACAACGCAAGCGCTCCCACCAGGTCGCCCGTCGCGCCGAAGACTGGCACAGAAGCCGATGCTGTTTCCGGATCGCGCTCGCCGTGCGACACAGCCCATAATCGTTCGCGTACCTCTTCCCAGCGTGGATCCTGAGTATCTGTGAACGCCAGCAGCACCTTGCCGGACGCGCCTTTGTTGATCGGAAACTCTTCGCCAATGCGGATTGACACGCGTACGGCGCGAGTTGGTTCGACGCGAAAGAGCACCAGTCGCTGGTCGCCCTGCCTCACATACAGCGAGGCGGTTTCCCCAAGATCGCGACTCAATCGCTGGAGGATCGGCTCAATGACCGGCCCCACCTGGAATGATCGCTGGTAGAGCGCCGCAAGGCGCAGCGGCTGAGGTCCAATTGCGTACTGCCCGTCAGTTAGCTTGCGGATAAATCCGCCATGCTCCAGGGCGCCCAGCAGACGCAATACCGTGCTCTTGTACAGATCGGTACGGCGCGACAGTTCTGCGAGTGACAACTGGTCATCGGTCGGCCCGAAAGCGTTGAGAATCGCGAACGCACGATCGAGCACCGCGACACCGCTAGACCCCCCGTTCGCTGCCGCGGACTCCGAAGGCGTCACTTCCTGCATCTCGGTGGACACGTCCGTCTCCTTTATCAAGTTTCCGTAGCCCGACTGTATCGTTCTATCTCGTAGAACGCAAGTTCTAAAATATCTCGAGAAAGCGGGTTTACCCACCTTAAATTTCCAAAGTTTTGCTCCTATAGTTCTATCTCATAGAACGACGTTCTTCCAGGCAGACTGAGCAAAGGAGCTTACTTTGAATATTTCCCCTGCATCCAAGGTTCTTGTCAGCGAAGTTGGCCCGCGTGATGGCCTTCAGAGCATCACGACCGTCATGCCTACGGCTGCCAAGCTCCGTTGGATTTCTGCGCTGGCCGCCGCGGGGCTGAAGGAAATCGAGGTTGGTTCCTTCGTGCCCGCGAAGCTGCTTCCCCAGATGGCCGACATTCGTGAAGTTGTCGCCCATGCATTGACGATCCCCGGCCTTCATGTGGCGGTGCTTGCGCCGAACCTGCGTGGTTCGCAGGGCGCCTTCGAAGCGGGCGTGCATAAGGTCACATTGCCGGTTTCGGTGACCGAGGAGCACTCGATGGCGAATATCCGCAAGACGACCGCACAGATGATTGACGAAGTACGTGAGGTTGTCGCCTTACGCAACGCGCAGTTTCCGGGCGTGCAAATTGAAGCCGGCGTGTCCGTCGCGTTCGGTTGCACGATCGCGGGTGCGGTCAGCGGCGACCAGACGATGCAGATGTGCCTCGCGATGGCCGAATGCGGCGTTGACGAAGTGGGTCTGTCCGATACCAGCGGCTATGCGAATCCCACCCAGGTCCGGAGCCTGTTCCGTCGCTTGCAGACCGAACTCGGTAGCAAGGCAGGTGGCGCGCACTTCCACAACACGCGCGGCCAGGGACTGGCGAATGTGGTCGCCGCCCTCGAAGCAGGCGTCACGACTGTCGACGCGAGCCAGGCGGGGCTGGGCGGCTGTCCCTACGCGCCAGGCGCGACCGGCAACATCGTCACCGAAGACCTGACGTTTCTGCTCGAAGCAATGGGCTATGACACCGGCATCGATATTGATGCCCTGATCGCTGCACGCGCGATTCTTGCCGAAGCGCTACCGGGCGAAGCGTTGTACGGGCATGTGCAGGACGCGGGCCTGCCCAGAGGATTTAGGTATGCAGATGGGCGTACGCCGAGCGCGACGCAACCGGAAGGATGTCTTAAGGGAGTTACGCAATGAGCGAAATTCAGTCGAACCAATCCCTGCCGTACAGCGGCGTGCGTGTGATCGAGATGACGCACATGGTAATGGGGCCTACCTGCGGCATGGTGCTGGCAGACCTCGGCGCTGAGGTTATCAAGGTCGAGCCGATCCTCGGGGACAGCACGCGCGCACTGCGTGGATCGGGTGCAGGTTTTTTCAGCACCTTCAACCGGAACAAGAAAAGCATTGCTGTTGACGTGAAAGACCCTCGCGGGGTCGAAATCGTACACAAGCTGCTCGCTGGCACAGACATCTTTAGCGAGAACTTCAAGAGCGGCACGATGGACAAGCTTGGCCTGGGATACGCAGCGCTGTCAAAGCTCAATCCCCGCCTTGTCTATGTCTCCCACAAGGGGTTTCTCCCCGGCCCTTATGATCATCGCACCGCCCTGGACGAGGTGGTGCAGATGATGGGTGGCCTCGCCTATATGACCGGACCTGATGGACGGCCGCTGCGTGCTGGCACCAGCGTCAACGACATCATGGGCGGCATGTTCGGTGCCATCGGCGCGATGGCTGCGCTCGCCCAGCGCGAGCGCACTGGCAAAGGTCAGGAAGTCCAGAGTGCGCTGTTTGAAAACAACGTGTTCCTCGTTTCACAGCACATGATGCAGTACGCCGTGACGGGTCAAGCTGCGGCACCGATGCCCAGCCGCATATCCGCATGGGCCGTGTACGACGTCTTCTCCGTCAAGAACGGCGAACAGATTTTTCTGGCGGTCGTGTCGGACACGCAGTGGGCCCTGTTCTGTGACGCATTCGGTCTCTCCGAGCTGAAGTCGGATGAGCAGATCGCCACCAACAACCAACGGGTTCAAGCTCGCGACTGGCTGCTGCCGCAACTTCGCCAGCACATGGAAACCTTCACCGCGGCGGAAATCAGCACAATCTTCGAACGTATCGGCTTGCCGTATGCGCCGATTACCAGACCGCAAGACCTGTTTGACGATCCGCATCTGCTTGCTACCGGCGGGCTCGCCGATGTTACGTTGCCGCCCGATGCCAGCGGCGCGGGTAAGCCCGTCTCCACGCGAACCGCGCTGCTTCCGCTGACGCTGGATGGTGAGCGGTTGCGCCTCCGTGCAGCCCCGCCCGCACTCGGACAGGACACGCAGGCGCTACTGTCGCAGCTTGGATACACCGACGACGAACTGAGGCAGTTGATCGATGCCGGTGTCGTCAGATGCCAGAACTGGCAGTCGGGCGACCAATCGAGTCCTTCGGCCAATGAGCTTGCCAGCGCCTGACGCGGGAAAGCATCGCAAAAAAAGCTGCACCGCGCCGACCGCAATACGGTCAGGTTTGGTCAGCGAAATGTTTGGAGACGACCATGACATCCATTTCCCCGGGCATGACGGCTGACCGTCCCGCCAAATCCTCCCTCGAACAGCACGCCGTTAGAAAGGCTGCGTGGCGCTTCATTCCGCTTCTCGCGTTCGCGTACTTCTTCAACTATCTGGACCGGACCAGCGTCGGCTTCGCGGCACTAACGATGAACCACGACCTGGGACTGACGGCGACCCAGTTTGGTTGGGGGGCCGGCATCATGTTCGCGGGCTATTGCATATGCGAAGTCCCAAGCAACCTTGCGCTCTACCGCTTCGGCGCGCGACGTTGGCTTGCCCGCATCATGATCACCTGGGGTTTGATGGCTGCGGCCACGGCGCTCGCCGTCGGGCCGACCAGCTTCTACGTGATCCGGCTTCTGCTCGGTATCGGCGAAGCCGGTTTCTTTCCCGGTGTGATCTTCTTCCTTGCCGTCTGGTTCCCGCCGAGCTATCGCACACGCGTGCTTGCGTGGTTCACCGTTTCCACGCCGCTGTCGTCCCTCGTTGGCGGTCCGCTCTCGACGTGGCTGCTTCAGATGGACGGTGTACTTGGACTTGCCGGCTGGAAATGGATGTTCATTGTCGAGGGATTGCCGGCATGCGTGCTGGGGTACCTTTTGCTTAAACTGCTTGCGGACAAGCCGGCCGATGCCACATGGCTCTCGCCGGAAGAGCGTCAAGCCCTGCAGGGCGCATTTGATCGCGAGTCCTCGGATAGCCACAAGAAGAAGGATTTTAGCGCCGCGCTCAAGGACGTGCGGGTTTACCTCCTCGCGGCGATCTCGTTTGGCTTCACGATGGGTTCTTACGGGATCGGTATCTGGTTGCCCCAGATGCTCAAAGCCCATGGCATGAGCGTAACGCAAACGGGCTGGGTTTCCGCGGTGCCGTACTTCTTTGCCACGATCGCATTGCTGTGGTGGGCGAAGCGGGTCGATCGTCGCGGCGGACACATTGCCAACCTCGCCGCAGGCCTTCTGATTGGCGCTGTCGCACTCGGTGTCTCGACATACTTCCATCAACTGTTGCCTGCGATGGTCGGCATTACGCTGGCACTGATCGGCACGATTGCGGGGCGCACGATTTTCTACACGCTGCCCGCGCGATTCCTGTCCGGCCAGGCAGCCGCTGGTGGACTCGCGTTGATCAATTCGATCGGTGCACTTGGCGGCTTCGCTGGTCCGTATCTCGTTGGCTATCTGAAGGACAGCTTTGGAACCTTCACTGCCGGGATGCTCGGTCTGGCGGTCGTGCTCGGTATCACGACGTTGCTGACGCTCTCGCTTTATGCCTTTAATCGGGGTGAACAATGACGGGCACGCTTCATTCGCCGATGCGCCGCCGAGTTCTCCGGTTCGCTGCGGCGTCGATCGCCGGTCCCACCGTAGCCGCCGTAGCCGCCACGCAAGCACTCGCCAAGGAAGAGGGACACCCCATGAATCCGACCAGTAACTACCTGCCCGTCCGATCCGAATGGCTCGCCTCCGGGACCGAAGCAGCGCTTGAACCGGGGATGCCAATCATCGACGCGCATCATCACTTTTATGATCGTCCGGGCTGGACCTATCTGCTCGACGAATACCTTCACGACGCACAGTCCGGGCACAACATCACGGCGTCGGTGTTCATGCAGGGGCTCACCCATTACCGGCAGTCCGGGCCGGAGGAAATGCGGCCGGTAGGCGAGACCGAGTATGTGGCTGGCGCGACAGCACCTACGCAGACCAACAGGCCACAGGTTGCGAAAGGGATCGTCGGGTATGCGGACCTTCGTCGTGGTGCGGCGGTGCGCGATGTCCTCGAAGCGCACGTCCAGGCCGGACAGGGCCGGTTTCGCGGCGTGCGGCATCTTGTGACCTGGGATGCCGACCCGACACTGGTGAATCCAGTCTCGGCGGCACCGCGCGGATTGCTGCTCGATCGCGACTACCGCGCGGGTGTGGCGCAGTTGGGGCGACTGGGTCTTTCTTACGATGCGTGGCTCTTCTTCCCGCAACTCCCGGAGCTGTTCGATCTGGCGAAGGCCTATCCGGACACGCCCGTCATCATCAATCACTGCGGCGGCGTCGTGCGTATTGCGAGCTATGAGGACAAGCGCAAGGAAGTATTCGACACCTGGTCGCGTTCCATGCGCGAACTGGCGCAGTTGCCAAACGTATATGTGAAAGTCGGTGGGCTGGGGATGCGAATCAACGGCTTCGGCTTCGAGAAGGGTGAGCGGCCCCCGTCGTCCGAACAACTCGCCGAAGCGTGGAAACCGTGGATGCACACTTGTATCGAGACGTTCGGCGCTGGGCGCTGCATGTTCGAGAGCAATTTCCCGGTGGACAAGGGCTCGTACCCGTACAGCAACGGCTGGAATGCGTTCAAGCGCCTGACCGCACAGGCGAGCCCTGGCGAGCGTCAGGCTTTGTTCAGTGGCACGGTAAGTAAGGTGTATCGCCTCGGCTGATCGTTCCATTGACTGGCTGCGGAGATGCTGTTGGCTTGTCCCACGCGTTTGACGCCAGAATGTCTGTTCTGCAGCCGGAACTTGTCACCGGCAGCTTTCCATCCTGAAGGTCCCCTTCGGGTCGACATGCGACGCTACCCGCTGAAGAGCCGGTCGCACCCCGCATACGTGCGATGCGGCTCGGCGATTCCCACGTAACCGCGTAAGGTTGCGCCCCGCAAAATATCCGCCCGCCCACTTTCTAGCCGCGCGCGGCCCGGCCCCATTTTTAGCAAATTTTTCGTTCTTTCGATGGCGACGGATTAACTCCAAAATTGGCTTCTTTTTAACGGATTGGACTCCCCCATCGTCGGCGCACACTGACATCGTGCCAATCGCGCAGGGAGCCTGAAATGTCTTTCCGCCACCACCAAAGTTACCAGTTCGAAGTTGGCCTGCCGGACGTATCTATGTCCGATTGGAATGGTCCTTCGCCGTACTCCGACGCGGGCATGATGCGCGGCCTGCACCTCGCGTCGGAGTCCGTGTTGCGCCTCGCGACGCAGACTCACAACGCCGTCGCACGTGACGACACGGTGGGTGCGGAAGTAGCGCGCGTATCGCTCGAAAAGCAGCTGGCACTGACCACGTGCCTGATCGATGAGCTATTGCTCAAAGGTACCGACCAACCTACGACACATTGATTGGCCGTCAGGCCAGACAGAACTAATCGCAGTGTCGAACTTCTGAAGACTGAAATGAGTGCCTTGACCGTAATTCTCAGCATTTGGACGATGGTAGCTATCTGCGCGATCCTCTTCATCCGCGGCGCCAGCCCGCGCGTTGAGCGGACCACCAAATCGCCGCAACGCCGCCCGGCGCGCTTTTCAATCTCTGAGTAACGGCGATCAGCCTGCCAATGCGGCGGCCGCCGCGGCCGCTTCTTCGCCCTCAACAGCGTCCATTCTTTTTCCGCTCATCAACGTTGAGTGTTCAACCCAGGACCTGCCGCCGTTTCACTGCACGGACGCAGCATCATGCCGCAAATGCAGCGCGACTACTGCAGACGGCATCAGCCCAACCAGCCTGCACGTAACGGTTGACGGCAACGACGTACTGAACGGTGCACAGGGTTTCCGTGCGCTGTCGCCGTTCTTCAATTTCACGGTTCCTGCAGATAACATCCTTGGATCGGGCGCTGGACCCGGCATGTCGATCAGCGATGGGTACTGGGTGATGCTCAAACCGCTGTCGCCCGGCCAGCACACGATCAGATTTGGTGGTAGCTTTGTACGCGGTCCGGGAACTGGTTTCATGGTGGACACGACGTACGTCGTCACTGTGTCGCAGTGATTGAAGCCCCGCCCGCTCAGGGCGGGATGCAGGTCATGATTTCAAAGGATCCTTCGTCAGTTCTGGTTGGCGTGGCTCCGATTCGATGACTGAACTCGTCGTACGCGGATGCCCTCCACAATCTGGCAATACTGCTCGAAAGACATGGCGACTCCTAGGGCTTGGTCCGTCATTTGAACGCAGATCGCCGGCTGACTACCTAAACGGCGCAGAAGATGGTTCCGTGTTGAGAGGTCATTCAGAGATAGAAGGATCGTTATACAGTGTCGCGTATGCAGCCGCACTTACTGCACCCAAGCGATCCGCGGATCAGCGTTGCGGACGATATCATCGGGGCTCGATTTGGCCAAGCCGCTCCGTCAGCGATTGCGGGTGGCCATCAAACAGCGCCGCGTAGTAAACCGTGTTCGACAATACATTCTTGACGTAGTCGCGGGTTTCGTTAAACGGAATTGTCTCCGCGAAAATCGCGCCTTCCACCGGTCGCGGCAGGTTGGCCTGCCACTTACGCGAGCGCCCAGGGCCGGCGTTGTAGCCGGCGGTCGCGAGCACGGCAGAACGGTCAAGCTGGTTGTAAATCATCGATAGATAGTACGTGCCAAGCAGGATGTTCGTGTCGATGTCGTTCATCCTGGCCCGCGAGATTGTACCGAGCCCGATCTTCCTCGCGACCATCTCAGCGGTGTTCGGCATCACCTGCATCAGGCCGCCCGCGCCAACCTCCGAGCGCGCATTGATAATGAAGCGCGACTCCTGGCGAATGAGGCCATACGCCCATCCGACGTCGAACCCGGTGGACCGCGTATCGCGCTCGACAATCGTGCGGAATGGCGCCAGGTAGCGCAGCGAAAAATCATGTTCCGTCTGCGTCCTGTCGGCAGTGCTCACAGCCCGGTCATAAAGCTCGATGCGACGCGCGTACTCGGCGACTGCGAGTAGTTGCCGGTCAGTCATGCCGCGCAGCTGCCAGTTCCACTCACGGTTGCCTTCCGTACGCAGGTGCAGCGCGTAAAAGCGTTCTGCCAGCTCGAAGCCTGGTGTCCGGCCAGCCCGCTCAACTTCTTCGTCGGTCACCTTGGTCTGCGGCGGGATCACGATCTGCCGGCCGAGCGCCTCGGAGGCCAACTGGCCATAGAAGGTGTAGTTACCCGCGATCGTTCGGAATTCCTGGTCGGCTGCCGCCACCTCGCTGCTCTGCTTCAACGCGCGCGCGTACCAGTAGACCCATGCTGGCTGTGCGCGCAGCGCGGCCGGCATCTGCTCGATCGACCAGCGCACCATTGTCCAATCCCCGGCCAGCAGCGCGCTGCGCGTGCGCCACTCGTAGGCCTGACTCGACAGGGGCGCGTTCGCCGACAGCCGGTACCAGTTCACCGCGCCCGGTAGCTGCCTGAGCACCGCCTGATAGGCGATCGTGCCCCAACCGATAGCCCGTTCTGCCAGGGTGAGCGACGGGGCGATTACGGTGAAGGTGGCCTCGGCGGCCTCCGGATCGCCGACCGCCAACTGTGTGATGGCGAGCAGCGCGAGTTGATGGGACGCTGCGTCCAGCTGGATGCCTTTCGCGAGCAACAGGCGTGGCTGGTTCGTCGCCTGCTCGAGGAGCAGCTGAGCCGGGCGCGCCGCGCCCAGCGCATCGACCAGTCTGCCGCCCGTCGTCCTCGCGCCCTGTTCATAGGCCTGGCGAATCAGCTGCCACCCATCGTCCGGAGTGAACTGCTGGTTACGGTCGAGCGCGGTGATCAGATCGACGCAGCCGTCACCGTACCAGTTCGGCTCGACGAGCAGCGCCCGCGCCGCGTCGGCCACATTTTCGCCTCGCGTGGCACGGGACTCGAGCGCATAGCACTTCACTTGCGTGTCGTCGTCCAGGACGAACTTTGAATATTGCGAATCGAAATCGTGCCAGTCGTGGCGCGCCCCGAGCACGCGAAGGTAGTCGTTGCGCAGACGGTCGGCAATCGCCTGTCCGTCGTAGCGTTGCAGAAATGACAGCACCGGTGCGTCTGGCGCGTCGAGATTCGCATGCCCCGCGCCGTTGAACAGACGCGGCTTGATCTGGAAATAGCTGAGATAAGCCGGCGCCGGATAATTCGGAATCAAGCTTGCCAGGTGCGCTGCGCGCGCGGGATCGTTGTCGCGTGCAGCGTCATGCAACTTGATGAAAATCTGATCGTCGGCGGATAACGAGGTGAACGGGGTGGGATGTCTGGCTAGCACCGAGCCAGACATGACCAATGTCACGGCGGCAAGGGCAAGGCCGACCGTGCAAGACACCCGGTGAAGTCGTGTGGACATCGCTGTTTTCTCGTTGTTTCAGTGCAGAACATTGAACCAAAGCTTAGGCCGCTACCCGGCGAATCGAAGCTTCGAAAAACACAGGACTCAACCCGCAATTCAGCTCTTTGCGAGCCGGATGCCTGGGCCACATCGGCACTTGCGTGTCCGCTGTTTCGTAGCGTGGGCCGGGAGCTGGATTCGGCTATGCGATCCAGAAGGTCTTGAACGCGGCGTTGGTCGTTCTGGCCGGGATGCTCGCTTCTGGGTGGTTTTGGAGCGGAGGGTCGTCAAAGAGCAGCGAGGACTAAATGAAACGGGCACCCACCTGGGTGGAGATTCCTCCGCTTATGTCGAGAAAGACTCTTGACTGACCAGCGCGGCTAGAGCTCACGAGTGCTGCGAGTGAGGTGGTTGTTGGACCCAACCACGGTAGCCAGGCAGCGAGCGCGGGGGGCACGGCCGAGACCTTGGCTAGTCGGATGGAAGTCGAGATCGACGAACGTGGCCGAGTTTGTGATCTACATCGTCAAAGGCCGTGACGTTCGAAGCAGATCTTTATATGACCGCTTTGCGCGCTGCGCCAGTATTTAACGGAGCACGGTGGTCTGCGACGATAGACGGCCAAGCGTCGAGCGGCAGAGAAGGGTCGCGTTCTGCCGATTGCAGCTTTGCAAGGTTCGCATTGCGTATGCCCTTTGCGTGAGACGGTGCGCGGCCAGTTTCAGACGCTCGACGTTACCAACTAGATTGGAGACAATCCGCGCCAAATTGCCCAACTACAGTGAAGGGAAATCGTTGCAGGGTTGGTATTGATAATGACGGGTCGACAATTGACGTTGCGTACGGGAGCACATCTCCTTGATATTGCAGACTGATGCCGAGTAACACGAGAACGCTAAAGAAGTCATCTCCCGCAGCCGATATTCAATCATCAGTCCAATGGCAACACTGCAAACGCGTTGCCTGAAAATTCGAATGCTCTGCGTGGCTGAGGCCTTGACCGGGGACTGTCGGTCATCAACTTATTAACAATAAATCCGGAAACACAAAAATGCGTTTTATCTCGCTCTCAGCAATCTGCGTCCTTCTCCTTGCCGCGTGTGCCGGAGCGCCAACTATGACTCCTCTACCCGCCGACCGGGGGCACGATGTCAGCGTCGCACTTACAGGCGGTGTGAGCGAATTGCAGATCGATACGGGATCGTTCGACATTTCTTCTGAAGCGAAAACGGACCTTCTCGGGGCCTTCCATGCCGAGATGACGAAGATAGGTATTCCGGTTACGGCGTCGGGCGCTCCGGTCGCACTTCACGTAAGCGAATTCAAGACGCGCCCCGTTGCGGCTCGGATACTCTTCGGCGCACTCGCCGGCAGCGACCACATCAAGGGGACGGTCACGGTCGCCGGAACCGAGTTCGAGGTGGCCGACACAGGCGTCACGGTGGTGGGTGGCCTGGGTGTTGTCGCGAGGAACGTGGGTGTGCAGACGGCAGATGGGATTGGGCATCTGGCCGGCGTTGTCGCCAAGTAACCGGCGCGGCATTGTCCGGGCACTCGGCGCTTCTGATGGCGCGCTCTGCGCCACAAGCGCCATTGGTTGCGGCGCGAACAACAATACTGTGTCCCAGAGAGGTAAGCATGCGTATGGACATGCGCCGTCGGCGTGCTCCGGCAACCCAAAGCGCGTACGTCAGCTGCGCAAAAGGTCCGCAATCTCATGCAACCACGAAAAACGACACCCGGGCCGGGCAGGAGGCGGTTCTCGCGGTGCAGCTCGATCCGGCCAATGACCGCCTGATCGACGCGATGCGGTACCTGGCGAGAACGGGTCGCGCACGCGATGCCAGCAAGCTGCTGGCGGCGGCGCCCGTCGCCAGGACACCATGGCAGGAAGCCATACGCATCAATACGGCGGTCGAAGTGTTGCCTGGCACGGAAGCGAGCGACGAGTTTCATCGCGCCCAACGCGCAGGACTTAAGATCGACGCTTATACGACGGCGCGTGTACTACAGCGTGCCGGCGATTCGGCAGCCGCGGAAGCGGCCCTGACCGCTGACGCCGCGTCGCATAAATTCGAGTCTCCGCAAAACCAGCAGCTTCGCCTTGATGTTGCATTCGATGTGGGCGACGCGAAGATAGCTGCGGATATTATCCGCGACCAGTACCAGAAGACCGGTAAGGCCACGCCGTTCGCGTATGCGTACGCGCATCTGCTTGACCTCAATCCGGCTATCGCCGCCCGCGCCGATTTGCTCCCACTCGCGGCCGGCCTTTTCGGTATGCTCGCGCTCTATCTTGCATCGCCAGGCCTGTTGCTCTTCCCGGTGCATTACCGTGGTACGGTCCGGCAGCGCGTCGGAAAAGCGTCCACACCACTCTTCGCGCGGATAGGTTTGCGGCACGCATGGTGGGGGCTGGGCGTCTTTTCCATGGCGCTCTATCTCGTCACGATCTTTCGCATGGGCACGGCGGCGCTGTCGCCGACCGGCAGCGGCGTAGTGCGCATCGATGCCTCAAATCGCATTGCGATTTCACATTTGTGGACGCTGTTTTTCAGCGCGCTCGGCCTAGCGGCAGTCGGTCGGCTGATCGGATGGCGCGAATGGCTCGGCAGTGGACGTGGATGTTGGTACCTGTCGCCGCGTACGGCATCTATCAGATCCCCCACTTGCTGGCTCGGCACAACGTTCCGCACGGCTTTGCTCCGAACTCGTGGGCGGTGAACCTGGCGCACGGTGCAATCGCGCTCGGCGGCATTCCGCTCGCGCTGCTGGTGTTATCGGTGTTCGTGCCAGTAATCGAAGAACTGGTGTTCCGCGGTTGCCTGTTAGGAGGATTGTCGCGCCATATCAGCTTCGGCTGGGCCAACGTGCTGCAGGCTGCGATATTCGCCGGCATGCACGAAGACACGCGCCATTTTATCTACCTGTTCGTCATGGGCCTGATTGCCGGTTGGCTGACCAGGAAGACGAAGGGGCTGTCGATGCCAATCCTGTTGCACGCGATCAATAACGCGATCTTTGTCTACAGCGTGGCTGCAGCGTAGCCGGTCAGGGGCGCCTTGTGCCACTCGCATAGATACTGCGCGCGGCGATCCCCTGACGTTTGCGTCGGACCGGGTGCGGCCAATTTTGCTCTACTCAACACAGAATACCCCGCGCAAGGCCCGTGGGTTTTCACGATCAATCGTATCGTCGGGAGTGAAAAAGAGGCTGTGTCGGATGTGTTCGTCACCGATGGCGTCCTGCGTGCACGAGCAATCTCGTTCTTTACGGTCGAACACGGCAAAATCACCCGCATGGTCGAATTCTGGCCAGATCCATACACGGCTCCATTTGATCGCACGCAATTTGTCGAGCGTATCGAGTGAGCGACGTGCCTGCCTCAACGAATGACGGCTATTGAGCAAGACAAGTGGCTGAATTGGGACCCAATCCGGTCAATCAAATTTCTACAACCTGGCCATTCGTTCGTCGTGGCGTGCAAAAAGGCTACTGTCCCCGCGAGAATGAACCGAAGCGGCAAATGGCAACGCCTACGCTACTCGCAGATCCCACAACACATCAAGTACGTGTTGCGTGGAACGCTCAACGTACCCGGCACGATGTGCAATGCCGAGCCGACGCCACAACGCCGGGCGCAGCGGACGCATGACAATGCGCCTGTCGGGTAATGGCGTAGTGGCCTCATGGGGCAACAGCGCTGCGCCGTAACCTGCCGCTACCAGACTCTTGATCGCGTCGTTGTAGTTGAGCTGAATGCGCGGCGCGGGGTGGTGCCCCCCGGTCGCGAACCACTCCGCAGTCAGACGCGAGAGACGCGTGGTTGCGTCATTGAGAATGAGCGGTTGGGCGGCGAGCCATTCAGGCGTGACGCGGGCCGGACACCGCCAATGTGCCGGCACAAAGGCCATCACGGGGTCGCGGCGCCAGGGCTTTATCACGAGTCCAGCCACCGGGGGCTGAGGCAGTGCGACGAGCCCAACATCCAGCGTTCCATCCGCCAGTCGGGACAGCGTTTCATGCGAAGTGAGTACTGCCACCTGAATGTCGATAGCGGGATGGTGCTGGCGCAGCACCTCAAGCGCTTGCGGCAACAGGTGCGCGATCGCGCCAGTCGACGCACCGAGCCGAGCGCGCCCTTCGAGCCCCTGCACCTGGCGTTGAATATCGTCTAACGCCTGCTCCGCATCGGCCAGCAGTCGGCGCGCGCGCTCCACCAGCACCTCTCCTATCGCCGACGGCCTTACATGTCCGCGTTTCCGTGACAGGAGTGGAGCCCCAATGCGGTCTTCGAGTTCAGCGATGTGGAGGCTGACCGTTGGCGGCGCCAGGTGCAATGCACGCGCCGCATCGGCAAATGAGCCACGGTCGGTAATGGCGACCAGAGTGCGCAAGCGGTCCAGGCTGATCTCTCGCATGTCGACGTCCAGATTCAGAAAAACTGAATATTCACGTTATGAAATTCAACTTTCTCTATTCTAGCGTTCCATGGAACATAGGGGCTCGTTCTATTTGTTACAACCCACAGTTACCGGAGTATTCCACGTATGAGCTCTCCCGTTGTTTTCATCGACGGCGACCAAGGCACCACCGGGTTGCAAATCCACGAACGGCTGCGCAACCGGACCGACCTTAGATTGTTCACGCTTGCCGCTGGGGAGCGCAAAGATCCACGGCGTCGCGCAGAAGCCATTAACGCCTGCGACATCGCCATCCTCTGTTTGCCTGATGCCGCCGCGCGCGAGGCAGTGGAGGCCATTGTTAATCCTGCCGTCAGAGTAATCGACGCAAGTTCCGCCCACCGCACACGGCCGAACTGGACATACGGCTTTCCGGAAATGGCGCTGGGACAGGCTGAGCGGATTGCGAGCGCACGTCGTGTCACCAATCCCGGTTGCTATCCGACCGGTGCAATTGGCTTGCTGCGTCCCCTGTTGCAGGCTGGGCTCATACCAGGCAACTACCCTATCAGCATTCATGCCGTGTCCGGCTACTCCGGACGTGGGCGTGCCGGTGTGGAGGAACATGAGGGGCAGGGTGCCGTCAACGCGCCTTCATACCAGGTATATGGTCTGGAACTCGCGCACAAGCACACCCCGGAGATCCAGCAGCACTCCGGGCTCGTGCAGCGTCCGATCTTCGTCCCTGCGTATGGCGCGTTCCGCCAGGGCATCGTGCTGACGGTGCCCCTGGAGTTGCGGCTGCTGGCGCCCGGCGTGGATGGCGCCACGTTACACGCGTGTCTCTCACGTCACTATGCCGAGGCGGCCCACGTACGTGTCTCGCCGTTGCACGAATCGTGCGTCTTAAAGCACCTGGATCCGCAAGTGCTGAACGGTACGAACGACATGCGCTTAAGCGTATTTCCTAACATGGAACACGGTCACGTCCTGCTGTCCGCGGTTTTCGACAATCTTGGCAAGGGCGCATCCGGCGCTGCGGTTCAGAATCTGAACCTGATGCTCACGCAGCAATAGTGGCCGATGGCTTGAGCTAACGTTCGGCCGCACCCATATGCCAACGATTGTTGCCAATCCGGTCGTGGCCGTTGAATGTCTCATACTGTCCGCTGACAGCCTGTCATCCAAATATTGAACCATTCTTGGGCGCGTTGGGCATCCAAGGCGCAACCTTAGCCTGCAAGGTTGTGCGATATCCGGGGCAGTAATCTGAGCCGTTCGCTCACGTCGACAAGATATCCTTTGACTGAATCCGCTTTACACCCACGCGATCCATGTTTTTACGCGCAATCGCAAGTGAGCCGTTGAGGTCAATCGGACGCGTTGCGTCTTCGATGACGTAAGCTTCGAACCCCGCCTTGCGAGCGTCCATTGCTGTCCATGCAACGCAGAAGTCAGTCGCCAGTCCGGTCACAAACACGGTGTCGATACGTCGCTGCTTCAGGTATCCCGAGAGGCCGGTTTCTGTCTTGTGGTCGGCTTCCTCAAATGCGGAATAGCTATCCATGTCCTTGTGAAAACCCTTGCGTATGATTACTTGTGCAGTCGGCAGCTTAAGGTCCTTGTCGAGCGCGGCGTCGTCGGTGCCTTGCACGCAATGGTCCGGCCACAAGACCTGTGTGCCGTACGACAACTGCGCCGTCTCGAACGGCTTCTTACCGGGATGGGAACTGGCGAACGACGCGTGTCCCGGTGTGTGCCAGTCCTGCGTAATGACAATGTTCTCGAACTTGCTAGCCAACTCGTTGATGAGTGGCACGACCTCGGCGCCGCCTTTCACCGGCAACGTTCCGCCATCGATGAAACAATTTTGCATGTCCACGACGATCAATGCGGATTTGCTGCCGGGCTTGATGTGTTTGCCTGACGCAGCCGCTGCTGCCAAAGCGCTCAGGCTTCCAAGGCCACAAAGGTGGGCCAGACCAAGCACGGCGGTCGACTTGATCAGTGTCCTACGATGGTTTTCTCCCATGACGAATCCCCTTTTCGATTGAAGCCACAATCATAGAGGCGTCAAATTTATTCCAGACTTCATCTTGATGCATTTGTTTCGTCGAAAGCCACCGTTGCAGCCTTGAATCATAATCACGAAGGCAAACCGCTGCTGCAGGAAAAGTCGTCTGGTGAGACTTGGAGCCTGCCCGCTGGCGGAATTGAAATAGGAGAAAGCCCGCAAGAAGCGACCATCCGGCAGGTAACATTTCGGAATGCGCCAGATGCCGGAACCGGCACTACCGTATCCGAAAGACGAGTTGTTTCGTACATTCTAGGAACGTCGCCTCAATACACCTCCACGCATCAATGCCTATTGAGGTGGCTTTCAGGCCGCTCGCACCTAAGCAGGCATATCGCTGGATGTGCATATTGAGGAGCCCACCATAAGGAAGATCCTACGAAATTCGACGGACACCTTTTGCTTGACCACAGGCAAAATGCGAATTGCACATTTGCAGCTGTCAACGGACGAGGGCGGATGATGACACGAACGGTTAGTTTTCTGATCCTGATGGCTCTTGCTTTGCCCATAGCGTCGGCGCAAAAGAAGGTCGACCCGATCGAGGCTCAGGCCGAAGCATGTCTCGGTACACCGGCGGGGCAGACTACGGCGGGCATGACCGACTGTTCGCACCAGGCTTACCTTGCGTACGACAAACGCATGAACGACGTGTATCAACGGATCATGCGCAACGCCGATCCGCAATCGCGCATGCTGATCCGCAATGCCCAGCGTCAGTGGCTGGCCTTTCGCGATGCGCAACGTCAAGCCGATAACGGCCCATGGCGAGCCGATCGGGGATCGATGACGAGCGCCGATATCGAGGCACTCAATGTGGACGCGATTCGTGCTCGGATCGATGAATTGAACTACTACGCTCCCTAATCAAGTCGGTCGACGCGCCGCGCCCTCTCAGTAGTCGATCTTCGCTGCTCTCGACGAGAACTCGAGATGAGCTCGGAGAATGGCGGGCGCGTTCCCCGTCGGACCGGGTTCGACCACAACGCTTGATACGGACGGTTTGCACGCATGGCCGATGTCCGGCGGATTGCGAAAGATCCTTCCAGTTGTCCCCGCTGTGGGAATCCGCAGGTGCTGCCGATCTCTGCGACTGCATGGGACCAGGTCCACGCGCAAACGCGAACCTCGTCTGTCAAATTCACCCTTCGCCATAGAGCGGAGCGAGTTTTCAGGTGATGACGCCCAATTGCCACGGCACGAATTCGTTTTGTCCGTAACCGTTCACTTCACTTTTCGACGGGACGCCGGACGCACATTCGAGCATGCGCTTGAAGATCGCGCCTCCGAGCTGCGCAATCGAGACGCGTCCATCAACTACGCCGCCGCAATTGATGTCCATATCGTCTTCCTGTTTTTCCCACAGCGCTGTATTCGTTGCAAGTTTCAAGAAGGGCGATGGAGCACCCAGCCTGATGCGTTACGTTTGGTAAAAGCCTTGTTCGCGGCACCAGCTTTCGACTTGAGCAGCGAGTCCTGGCCCACGCGCACGCTGCAGGGCCAGGAAACCCATTTCATTCAGCCTGGCAAAATCGGAGGGAAGACGCACGTGCTCAAGGCGTGGGGGTAACGCCAGCGCCAGTGTCTCGTCGCCCTCGCTTCGTCGACGTATCGTCGGCAGACGATGGCCACGTTCAGACGGGCGCGATCGCCGTGAGCTTCGCCGTCGTCTCTCGCATCGTGTTGACGGATTCGGGTTGAACAGGCGCGAATCGAATTCGACCGTTTGCAAAATCAACCGTTCGGAGACGAATGAACCACGTCACATATCGGTAGAAATTTCGCCGTCCAAAAAGACGGCATTTCGCGGCTGCTGTCACTGCCCGATGGGTTACTCCGAGAAGACGTACTTCCCATTCATTTTTTTAGGCGCAATGAAATTGAAATCAGGGAAGATCCGGGTTCTGACGTACCAGATATAGGCGAACAACCCCACACCAAGCAGACAACCAATCAACGTTGACACTGGACGTTCCGCAAAGCCCGTGAACTGCCTCGGCAATTGCGTAATCGTCAAAATCAGATAGGCGTTATAGGCGCCGACATTGTTTTTCGAAAAACCCCAGACAAACAGCAGGGAAATCGCTACAGCCACCCCCGCGACGATCAACCCCGCCACCGCAGATATCTCGCTGCCAACGGCATATCCCGCCAACAAACCAACAATCACCTGCAGCCAGGCGATGGTCCGAACGGCAATCAAATGGCCGCGGTTTGCACGGCACCGCTCAGGATCTGCGTGCGCTGCGATGAGATATGCAAGCAGACGATCCTTGACGCCTTGTCCCGCCAATCTGGTGAACACTTCGGATTTCGCAACGCCATCCGATAGAAGCTGCACGACCTGGGCTTTGATTTCTTTTCGATTCATTGAGTCCACCCCTATGTTTTTTGGGTAACGGTCAAAACACCCGGATTCATTCGCTATGCATAGCGATACGCCAGGACAACGCGAAATATTACCTGTTGCGCGCGAAGGCGAGGGGAGACCGCGATTCACGCCCGCATACAAAGTCGCCGTGCGGCTTGTAAAGGCGCAATGCGTTGCATATGGTCATACGTGGGTCACCGATCACGAATTTGAAATCTGGCTGGCCGATCATTCACGTGAATGATCACTACATTCTGGAGAGCATCAGTCATGATCGAGAGAAAACGGATTCATGCGGTGCTACTCGCCGCAGCGATAGCCACGATTGCGCCGGCGTGTCAGGCAGGAAACACGACCGACTGGCTGGCGAACACCTATGGCACCCTCGCAGCCCACGTGGGCAACACTGCGCGTTCCATGTGGGTCTCGCCCGAAGGCGTCATCTATACGGCCTCCATGTGGGACGAGTACGAAGGTGGCGTCGCTATCTACCAGGCCGGCAAGAGCCTCGGCTCGATGGGCGCGCATGGCGAGTTTCAGGGCAGTGCGATCACGGGCAACGCGACGTCGATCTTCGTGGCACTACAGCCCGGCGGGACCTACGGAAGCGGTGCGGTGGGACGATACAACCGCACCACCAAGACTCGCGATCTACTGATTCAGATCAGCGCGTTGAACAACCAGCCTCGGATCGACGTTGTCACCGGACTCGCCACGGCGGGCTCGCTCCTCTACGCGAGCGACTTCTACGGCAATCGCGTCCGGATCTTCACTACCGGCGGTGTCTGGCAGCGGGACATCAACATCGCCGGCCCGGGCGCTCTCGCACTGGATGGTGCCGGCAACGTCTGGGTCGCGCAGAAGAGTGAGGCCTCGATCGTCGGGTTCAGTCCAACCGGCGCCCTGGTGAACACCATCCGGATGCCAAGCGGGTCGAAGCCATCGGTGCTCTATTTCGATGCGTCGTCGGGGCAGCTCATGGTCGGGGACGAGGGCCCCGACATGAACATCAAGCGCTACAAGCTCTCGGGCACGCCGGCGCTGGCAGGTACGTTCGGCATTCAGGGCGGTTATCTCGACACCACGACGGGAATCAAAGGCCAGGTTGGCGACAAGCGTTTTACCCGCGTCGCCGGCATCGGCAAGGACACCGCAGGCAACCTCTATGTGCTCAACAACCCTTGGGGCGGAAGCTGGGACCTCGGCCGCGACGGCGGCACCGACATTCACTCCTACAACAGTTCTGGTCGCCTGCAATGGAAGCTTCAGTCTCTCAACTTCGAGGGGATCGCCGCTCCGGACCCGGGTACCGACGGCGTCTACTTCTATGGCGGCACGAACATCTACACCGGCACCGCTGGGGGAACCTTCGTAGCGAACACGGTCGATCCCATCGCCTATCCATCCGATCCACGCATCAACATCAACGATCGCTCACGGGATGAGCACTTCGGTCAACTGGCCACCGTCGGCGCCAACCGGATCCTCGTGGCATCCGGCCAGAATCCCGATATCTACTACTTCTTCCACTTCAATGCTGCGAATGGCTACATCGCAATACCGGACGCCACGCTTCCCGGACCGGCGTTCAAGACGACTGCATCGGTCAGGGACGGATTCTGCATCGACAGCAACGGGGGCGTGTGGGCCGGCCTCGACAAGACCGGTTACATCTACCACTACCCGCTGACCGGCTTCGACGCCAGCGGCAAGCCAACATGGGGACCCGGTATTCCCATCCGCATTCCCGATAGCATCAAGCCGTTGACGCGCATCGTCTACCTCGCGGACAGCGACACCATGATTCTCGGACAGGGCGTTGTCGGGAGTACGGACTGGACGTCGATAGGCACGCGGATCGAGGTGTATCACGGCTGGAGCGCGGGCAACACCACGGCACCCAATCCGGTGATTAAGCTCCCCCACGCCGGCGCCAAGTCGATTGACGCGGCCGGCAGTTATCTATTCGTCGGCTACTGGTTCGGCACCGGGCAAGCTTTGCCGAACATCGACGCCTTCAATCTCGCTACAGGCAATCTCGACACCACGCTGGTCAACACCAGCACCGGTACCGTCGACGCCAGCAGCGCCATCGATTCGATGTACGGCATCAGGGCATACCTTCGATCGACGGGCGAGTACGTGGTCACGAAGAACAACGTCAAGGGTTCCAGTATCACTGTTTATCGCTGGACGCCCTAATCCCATCCACCAACGTGCGTCACTCTGAGCGGGTCATCCTGGTCATCCAGGTTGCGGCGAACTTTGATGAAGCCGCACGCGTCACCGTCCACGAGGTCGCGAACGCGGTCGGTGCCTTCCTATCCGGGTGGGCAAGTCATCGGCTTAACGTGCAAGCTTTGGCAAGGATAGGATTCAGGTAGCTGCGGGTTCTGCGCGGCACTCAAATTTGAGCCGTCGCTACTCACGGTGCAGCCGGCGAGCATCACTACCAGACCCGATATCACGGCGACGTTACTCCACACAGTAAATTGCATTTGTACTCGACACAAAGGGAATGGGTTGCGGTACGGGGAAACCCGTCGCAAACGCTGTCAGGCGTTGCGTTGCAACGCCAACCGACGCAATGTTGACGCGCAGATCACGCGTTGTCGGTCGTCAAGGTCTGGTGACCGAAAGGTAAGCCGCAGCCGCTTCGATCTGTGCGTCGTTCAGCGTGGCCGCGACGGCCGTCATCGTTCCCGGCGCCGGCGTTTTCTCCTTCGCGCGCGCCTGAAATTCGTGTAGCCGGGCAACGACAAACGCCGCCGGTTCACCTGCAATGCCAGGGAAGCGCGCGCCATTGCCTTTGCCGCCGGCCGCGTGGCAACTGAAACAGGCGGGAACGCCGGGTCCTGCACCCATCTCGGCGAGCTGCTTTCCAGCCAGCACCAGGCTTTGTTGCGGCGGCGCACCTTCGGCAAGCGGCGGGTTCTGCTTCGAGAAAAAGGTTGCGAGCTCGCGTATTTCGCTATCGGAAAGATTGTGTGCGACCGTCTGCATGACAGCGCTCGCGCGTGTGCCCGCCTTGAACATTGACAATGCGTGCGCGAGATAATCCGGATCTTTGCCAGCAAGCCGCGGCCCGCCGGTTACGGTGCCGGCGCCCAATGCGCCGTGGCACGCGACACAGGTCGCGATGGACGGAGCCTTCGTCCCCCCGGCGGTGTCCTGCGCATTCACTGCGACAGCGGATTGTGCATGACAGGTACTTGCGAGACCGACGAGCGCCGCAACCGAAAGCGGACGCAAGCCGGCGCGCAACATGTTGACAGAACGTGAACCGATCATCGTGATCTTCCCGATATCCTTTGAACAAGCGCCCGGTGAACGACGCGATGGGACGATTCTGCCGGGATGATTCTGACCGGCGAGCGTCGAGCGGATTACGGATCTGTTATCTGGGGCGATAACTGACCTGTCTGCAAGCGACGCCTGGAACGTCATCGCGACGATGCGTCGTCCCGATGCGTGGCTCGCCGCGAAAAACGTGCTAGTTGGAAGGATGGATGTGCAGGATGTCAGCGATGTCGGACATGCAGTTGTCGGATGAACTGGTGTCGCGGGATCGCCATAGGCGGAAATTCGTGGTCGAGCGATTCACCTGGTATCGGAGTGACCGCTATCGCGGATGGCGAGCTATACGGCCACCACTATTTCTCGATGCATGATCCCGATGGCAATGGCATCAGTTTCTATACCAGCCACTGCAGCGATAAGCCCGTTTGATATTACAGCGGGTCAGTCGCGCAGCATCCGCCCATTTCGCTTTATTTCTCTTCACCTGGCCCGCTCTCCAGATATCGGCCTATCCGTCCTTGGCCAACCTTGACCGGATCTCTGCAGCCGTGAGGTCGCGGTGGTGTGTGGCAATTTGCCATGTGTTTCCCCACGGATCTCTTACCATTGCTCGCCTGTCGCCGTATGGCATGTCGGTCGGAACTTCGAGCGAGATCGCATTCGCCGCAATCGCTCGCTGGAAGGTCGAATCGGCGTCCTCAACGTAGACATACAGAAATGCCGGCATCGGATCGCGAAGGCCGTCTCCGCCGCTAACCATCACGACGGAATCGCCGATCATGATTTCGGCAGGCAGCCCGCGACGGAATTCGCCCTGTGCCTGAAACACCATTTTGATGAATGTGATCAGGTTTTCCGGATCCCGTACGACGATTCGGGGCGTGACGGTATGCCATCCATCAGGCTTAAATTTAGCCATGTTGCGCAGCCTCGGAAGAGATTCGCAAGGGCATTGTCCTCCGAGCGCCGGATGTCCGCAAAGGGGGGCGGTCGTTGAGATGTCGCTCGCCCAAAGGACGGCATTGGGTCGCGTGCTGCCGACCACCGCCGTTCAAGCCCAAAGCGGTTATGCGATTCGCATGAGGCAGTGCCCGGCCATCTACGGCCGTTGGGCCGCGCTTTCGCGCGGACATTTGAGCGTCGGCTACGCCCAGGTATCGGACATTCGGGTACAGACTCGATCCAGAAAGTCGTCGGCCATAACGGCCGTTCGCGTCGGCCCCCCGCCTCGCCTTGCGAAGGTCTGCTTCCGAGCGTGAAGATGTTGCTTTGGATACCAAACGGATATGCCGCGCTGTTCTGTCAATACCTGCATCCGCACCCATCGCAGTCATGCAACGCCAGCGCCGATGCGTTTTCGAAAAAACATCACAGTGACGTCTGCTGGTTGTTTGGCAGGTAACGCGACTTGACAGGTCCACGGGTGCATGGGACATGCCCAGCGGAACAGGCGCCGCCGCGGCGCGGATGCATATCAATAAAGCATGAATCGCATCGCAAAAATGCATATTACATATGTGAGCGCGAGTCCCATACTGCTTTTCAGCCGACGTGCCGGGATCGACAACCGTCTGCATACGGCGATTGTGGTGGACGAAATAAGTCACGGGGATTCCCCAGAGTCGCATAAGCGTGACCGATGTCACCACCGATTTCCTTCGAACAAATGGGGGCTTTACAGCCATGACGCTCACACTCGGCGCGTTGCTCGCGCTGTCGTTTCTCATTTCCGTGCTCGGGCTCTTCATGTTCATATGGGCACAGACACGGGGTTTAATGCGGGCCGGCCCCGAGGCGGCACAAGTGATATTCGAAACCGGTGAACTTGGCACGGTCGAAGAACCCGCGATTTCGTCGACGCAACGCAGCGCGCTGCAGAGGGCCGAAAGCAATGGCAACGCTTCGACGCCGCACGGCGACGCGCAACGAGCCGTGCACACGCGGCCTGATTTGCTGGCCCGCGAAGCGCAGGACAGGTCGAGCCGCACCGCCGCGTTCGCGTTTCTCGCGTCGTCGATCCTGTGGCTGGTGCTCGGCTCGCTCGCCGGCCTGGTCGCCTCGCAAAAGCTGACGTCGCCGGATTTTCTGGTCCAATCGGCCTGGCTGACGTTCGGCCGCATCAGAACCGCGCACTTGAATATGGTGATCTATGGCTGGGCATCGATGGCAGGACTGGGCATCTCGTTATGGATGCTGCCGCGGCTGCTGAAGACCCGTCTCGTCGGCGAGCACTACGCCGTCGCGGGTGCCGGTCTATGGAATGCCGGCGTCGCGGCCGGTGTCGTGGCGATACTCGCGGGCTGGACGGACGGCCTGCAGTGGCTCGAGATTCCGTGGCAGATCGGCATTCTTCTGGCGATCGGCGGCGCACTGTCAGCCGTGCCGCTATTTTTGACGCTATCCCGCCGCAATGTGGACCACCTGTACGTTTCGGTCTGGTACATCGCTGCGGCCCTGCTCTGGTTTCCGATCCTGTATGTCGTCGCGAAAGTGCCGTACGTGCATTTCGGCGTGGAGCAGGCGATCGTCAACTGGTGGTTCGCACACAACGTGCTTGGCTTGTGGCTTACGCCGTTCGGTCTTGCTTCGGCCTATTACTTCATCGCGAAGGTGCTCGGCCGTCCTATCTACTCGTACAACCTCTCGCTGGTCGGCTTCTGGGCGCTGGCGATGTTCTATAGCCAGGCCGGCATTCACCATCTGCTCGGCGGCCCCGTGCCAGCGTGGCTGCAAAGCGTTTCGGTCGTGCAAAGCGTGATGATGCTGATCCCCGTCCTCGCGGTCGGCGTCAATCAGCACATGACGGTGGTCGGGCGCTTCGCGACGCTGCGATATTCGCCCACGCTGCGCTTCGTCGTACTGGGCGCCGCGCTGTACACACTCGTTTCGCTGCAAGGCTCGCTCGAAGCCGTGCCGTTCTTCAATCGCCTCGTGCACTTCACACAGTACAAGGTCGCGCATGCGCACCTCGGCCTGTACGGCTTTTACTCGATGATCATGTTCGGTTCGATCTATTTCGTGATGCCACGCGTACTGGAGCGGGAGTGGCCCTATCCGAAGTTGATTTCCCTCCATTTCTGGCTGGCTGTGATCGGCTTCGCGATCTACTTCGTGTTTTTGAGCATCGGCGGTGTTCTGCAGGGCATCGCAATGCTTGATGCCACGCGGCCCTTCATGGATTCCGTCAACGTGCTCGCGCCTTACCTGAGAGCCAGAACGTTCGGTGGCGTGCTGATGACCGCCGGGCACCTCGTATTCGCATGGCACTTCTTCGCGATGCTACTCGACCGCGGGACGATCCGCTCCGGCCAGGCGCTTATCGGCGGCGCGCCGTCCACAGGAGTCTGACCATGAACCGGGTTCTCACCATCGTCATCGGCGCGCTGATCATGCTGGCGATCGCCACGCTCGTGCTGGTCGCATTGCCGTATCGCGAGTTGCAGGACGAATCGCCGCCCGAACAGCTAAAGCCGTACACCATCGCACAACTGCGCGGCCGCGCCACATACGTCAACATGGGTTGCGTGTATTGCCACTCGCAGCAGCCGCGGGCGGCGACCCTGGGTCCGGACGCATTGCGCGGCTGGGGCCGCCCGTCGGTATCGGCCGACTATGCGTACGACTACCCGCACCTGCTGGGCGTGTCGCGCACCGGCCCGGATCTGTTCAACATCGGCGCACGGCAGCCCAGCGTCGACTGGCATCTCGCTCACCTGTACCAGCCACGCAGTGTGACGCCTGGAAGCGTGATGCCGTCGTACCCGTTCCTCTTCAAGGTGGTCGCGCATCCTGGACCGAACGACAAGGTCGTGACGCTGCCGCCGCAATTCACGCCAGCCGGCGGCCAGGTCGTCGCCACGCAGGAGGCGCTCGATCTTGTCGCTTACCTGACTGCACTCAATCACACGTATCCCGTTCCCGCCACTGAATCCGGAGTGACGAAATGAAACACGACACGCAGCACGACACGATCCAGACACGGGAGTATGCGGAACCCATCGAACAGGCGAATCCGGTGCCCTGGCTTCTCGGGCTCGTCGGCGCATCGCTAGCAGTCTGGGGCGTCAGCTATTTCCTGCTCAATCCGGACCTCGCGCCCGCCAGCGCCAAAGACACCAGCCGCGACGCCGTGACGAGCGCCGCAGCACCCGCCGCGGCCGACGGCGCGCAGATTTTCGCGAGCCGCTGTGCGTCCTGCCATCAGGCAAACGGCGCCGGCCTGCCTGGCGTGTTTCCACCACTGGCCGGCTCTGCATGGGTGAACGGCGACGCGAAGACCGTCTCGCGCATCCTGCTACTGGGCATCAACGGCAAGATCGACGTTGCCGGCGCAACCTTCAACGGCACGATGCCCGCCTTTGGCACGACCCTTTCCGACGCGGAAATCGCGGCGGTGGCCACGCACGTTCGCGCGAGCTTCGGCAACAAGTCGGCTGCACTGACAGCCGACCTTGTGAAGGGTGAGCGAACCGCTCTGGGCACTCGGACGACGCCGTGGGCAGGCGGCGACGAACTCTCGAAGCAGCCGTAGAGCCGGACGAAACGCAAAATGCAATCCAACCTTCCAGATAGTGCGCTGCTGGATGTGCGCGGCATGTGGTGCACCAGTTGCGCGAACGCATTGGAAACCATGCTGCGGCGCCAGCCCGGCGTGCTCGCCGCGAGCGTCAGTTTCGCGGCTGAGTCCGCCTCGCTGCAATGGGATCCGCTCGCGACGTCGCTTGAGCGCCTGCTGCAGCGCACCGCCAAACTCGGATACGCGTGCATCCCCGAAGGCGCGGGGCACGACCGGCGCGCGCATTTCGCGAAAATCCGCCATGACCTGATGGTCCGGCTCGTGGTTGCCGTGTTCTTTTCAATGTGGGTAATGCCGGCGCAATGGGCGCTGTACGTTGCGCCCGAGGGCAGTCTTTCGCCGGCCGCCCGATTTGGGCTGGCGCTGTTTGCAGGGCTCGCCACCATGCCGGTGATCGGCTACAGTGCGCTGCCGTTTTTCCGCGCGGCGTGGCGCACGCTGCGCGCTCGAGCGCCGGGCATGGACGTCCTCGTCGCAACCGGGGCCGGTGGGTCCTGCCTGCTTTCGGTATGGCAGTTGATACGGGGCGAGTCGACCGTCTATTTCGATTCCGCCGCAATGATCGTGGTCTTCCTGTTGGCCGGCAGGCTGCTCGAAACGACCGTGCGAAGCCAATCGGCCGACGCCGTACGCAGCCTGCTCGAATTACCGCCTGAAACCGCGCAGGTGATCGATGCATCCGGCGCCGAAACGCAAGTCCTTGCCAAGCGGGTGGAACGCGGCAGCGCGGTTCGGGTGTGCCCTGGCGAGCGCGTTCCGCTCGACGGCGTCATCACGCAAGGCGTGTCGTCGCTGGATCGCTCGCTGCTGACCGGCGAAACGGCGTTCATCACGGTCGAACCCGGCGACGTGGTGGAAGCTGGTGCACTCAATGGAGATGGCGAACTGGTGGTGCTGGTCGAGCGCGCCTGGGGCGAGCGTCGCGTGGATCTGATCGCGCATAGCGTGCGGCAGATGCTCGCGCGCAAGACGGCGACCCAGGCACTCGCCGAACGGTTCACCCGCTACCTCGTACCGGCCATCTGCGGGGTCGCGACGCTCGCCTTGCTGTGGAACGCAGCCGAGGGTATGGCCATCGCCGCTGCGCTCGAACGCGCCGTGGCGGTGCTCGTCATCACCTGCCCCTGTGCGCTCGGTATGGCCGTTCCGCTCGCGCTTACCGCTGGGGCGGGGCGAGCGGCGCGCGCGGGCGTGCTGTTCCGGGATGTCGAGGCGATCGAGAAGGCCGGCCGCATCGACCTCTTCTGCTTCGACAAGACCGGAACACTGACCGAAGGCTCGCCCCGGCTCGTCCAGTCGCAATGTGCCGACAGCGTGAGCACCGTCGACCTGTTCGTCGACGCGGCGATCGCCGAGCGCGGCAGCGAGCATCCGCTCGCAAAGGCCATCGAATCATTGGTACCGCCGTCATGCCGTGCAACCGTCGACGGCGCGACGGGAACGTCCCATGCGACGCCCGGCGCGGGAGTCGAATGGATCGGCGCGGACGGCTCTCGCATTCTCGCCGGAAACGCGTCCTTTCTCGCAGGGCACGGTGTACCAGTTCCGGACACGGCAGCCACGCATACGACGGTTCATGTCGCGCGCGATGGGCGGTGGCGCGGCGCGCTGCATTTCGCGGACGCGCCGCGTGCCGGTGCACGCCGCGCGCTGGCCACCTTGCGGACGACTGGCGCGGCGCTCGCGATGCTGACCGGCGACGAGCCGGCCGTCGGCTTGCGCGTCGCCGAGGCTGTCGGCATTGACTCCGGCGCCGTGTACGCGGGCCAGTCGCCGGAAGAGAAGGCCCGTCGCATCGTCGCTGCGCAGGCAGCGGGAACGAAGGTCGCGTTCATCGGTGACGGTCTCAACGACGCGCCCGCGCTCGCGGCGGCAGATCTCGGCATCGCCGTCGCCAACGCGACGGCGTCGTCGGTGGCCGCCGCATCGATCGTACTGGTCGAGGGCGGCATCGAGCAGCTCAATGCCGCTCTGGCGATCGCACGGCGCACGGCGCGCGTGATGCGCCAGAACCTCATTGCCGCAGCGATCTACAACTTGCTTGCCGTGCCGCTCGCGTTATCCGGAGTCGTGTCGCCAGCAATGGCAGCCGCGTTGATGATCGCGAGCTCACTTTCGGTGACGCTCAATTCGTCCCGCCTCGCTGCCGGCGTAATTAACCGGGACGGCGCTACTGCTGACACGTTCGACACGGACACCGCACATCACTGCAGCACACAGGATCCGGATCTGCAGCGGCCACCTGCGCCGATGTTCAACACCTGACAGAAGGATGACCATGAAGAACGATGAACGCGACATCTTCCAGCAGCGCCGCAGGCTGCTCGGTGGCCTCGGTGCGCTGGGGCTCGCGGCATTGACGAATCCCATAACGGGGAGGGCAGCACCAGGCAATAACATCATGCTGCCCTTCGAAAATGGTGCACGCCCGCTTACGTCCGCGTTTCCGCAGAAGTCCAACGTCATACTGCAAAGAACGCGGCCGCCGTTAATCGAAACGCCGTTCGAGGTGTTCGACCAGGGAGTCTTTACGCCAAACGACCGCTTCTATGTGCGGTGGCACCTTGCGAACATTCCAACGTCCGTGGATCCGGCCGCGTTCAGGCTGGACATCCGGGGTCACGTGAACAGGACCGTCAGCCTGACGCTGAACGATCTTGTGAAAAAATTCCCGCGCTTCGAAATTGCCGCAGTCAATCAATGCTCGGGGAATTCCCGCGGCTTTTTTAGTCCCCGCGTGCCAGGCGGTCAATGGGCGAACGGCGCGATGGGCAACGCTCGGTGGACGGGCGTGCGGCTGAAGGATTTGCTGACGCATGCCGGTGTCGGCGCAAACGCAGTGCAGGTGCGCTTGAACGGCCTCGATACCGGCGTGATTCCGCAGACGCCGAAATTCATGAAGTCGCTCGCGATCGACCACGCGCTCGACGGCGAAGTGATGGTCGCCTATGCGATGAACGGAGAGCCGCTACCGCTGCTCAACGGCTATCCGTTGCGGCTTGTCGTGCCCGGCTGGTATGCAACGTATTGGGTCAAGATGCTGCACGACATCGAGGTGCTCGACAAGCCCGACGACAACTTCTGGACTGCCAAGGCCTACCTCGTCCCCGATAACCATTTTGCCAACGTGCATCCCGGCGACAAGGACTTCAAGCAGGTGCCCATCAATACAATGCTGCCCCGGTCGTTCTTCACCAATCTGCGCTCTGCGGGCACGGTACAACGCGGTCAGCCGATGCTCGTACGCGGCATTGCGTTCGGCGGTCTCAACGCGCTCGCCAAGGTGCAGTTTTCGTCCGATGGCGGCCGCAACTGGACCGACACCGCGATGGGCCGCGATTACGGCCGCTACAGTTTTCGGCAGTGGCAGACGACGGTCAGTTTCCCGCAAACGGGCAGCCGCACACTGATGGCCCGCGCGATCGACTCGACCGGACAGGCGCAGCCGGATACACCGAACTGGAACGGCGCGGGCTTCATGCGCAACGTCATTGAATCCGTCGATATCAACGTAGTCTGACACGAGGCGAAAACCATGAACTTGAAGCTGCTTCGTATCGCGGCGGTCTGGGCCGCCCCTGTCGCCGTCGGTGCCATTGCCGCGCTGACCGGCAGTCACTACCTGCCTGAATCGATCGCCGGACAGGCGCAGCGGCAGGCCGCCCTCGTGCCTCCGGTGCATTTCGCCCCGCTCGACGTTTCTTTGCCGGCTGGCAGCACGCTCTTTCCACCCGGCGAAGGCGCAGAGATCGCGAATGCCAATTGCGTGATGTGTCATTCGACCGGAATGGTGCTGCGCCAGCCACCGCTGACCACTCCCGAGTGGAAGACCGAGATCATGAAGATGCGCAACGGCTTCGGCGCACCGATTCCTCTCGATCAGGTCGACCAGCTTGCTCACTATCTTGGCGTTATCAATGGGAAGAAGAATGAAGCGGGCCCCTCCGGTGTCGACAACCAGGCCAGCTGACGCACAAGCATCGGACCTGGGAACGCGCGGCTGCGAGTGTGTTCCTGCCCAAGGACTCGACGCTTGCATGCCGCCAATCCGCATGCGGCCTGGTATCGGGACAGCCGCACGACTCGCCGCCGTCGGCTTGCAGATCTTCGCACCGAAATGCGCGCTTTGCTGGACCACCTACGCTGGCCTCGTTAACGCAAGCTGGTTCGTCGCAACGAACATTCATCCGATCTGGGCGTCGCTTGCAGCGCTGTCCTCGACGCTCGCCGTGTGCATCAGCCTGCTCGCGGCGCGGCGAACGCGCCGCTATCGAGCCTGGTCGTGGACGGCAGCTTCGTGGTCGTTCCTCATTGCCGGCTGGTTGCTGGACTGCTTGCCCGTCAGGTGCCTGGGATTCGGTTTGCTCGCAGCCAGCTTTACCTACGCTGGGCTTACCCGCAGAGTGCGCGCCCGTACGTCAACGGGATCGGTGCCCGGTTCGCTGAAAGCGGCCCGGGCGCAATCCGGCTAGCAGCATGCCGACGGGCGCCAATTGACCGTTACGACGACGCGAGACGCCACGATGACGCCCCCTCGTCCGCTAGACGATCATGTGTTCGAACATCTGATCGGCGAGCGTGCGAAAGACGCGCGCGCTCGGGCTCAACGCACGCGCCTTACGCCAGATCATGTTCAGATCCCGCTCGATCTTCAGGTCGTGCACCCGCAACTGCACCAGCACGCCTGTGGCGAGTTCGTCGGCGACCGTTTGGCGCGACACCCAAGCGACCGCATTGCCAAGGCGCAGCATCCGTTTGATCGCCTCCGCGCTGCCCACCGACAGCTTCGGCGACAGCTCATAGCCGTGCCGGGCATACGCGTCCTCGATCACCATGCGTGTGCCGGACCCGGGTTCGCGCATCACGAGTTCGGCATTGCCGACCTCCGCTGCGCTGACGCGGCGCTTGCGCGTCAGCGGGTGGCTGGCGCCGGCGACCGCAATCAGTTCGTCACGACCAATGACGGCCGCATCGAACGCCGATGCGTCGTATGGTCCTTCGATCAGCCCAAGCTGCCGTTCATGCGCCAGCACCGTCTCCTCGACATGTTCGGTGTTCGACACCGCGAGGTCGACCGTGATGCCTGGATATAACCGCCGGAACTCGTCCAGAACGGGAGGCAGCAGATAAACGCCAATCGTGCGGCTTGAGGCGAGCCCAAGGTGCCCGCGCGTCAAACCCGCGAACTCGCCGATCGCGGTTTCGGCTGCGTCCGCCAGCGAGAAAATCTGCGCGGCGTATTCGGCAAGCAGACGGCCTGCCTCAGTGGGCTGCATGCCGCGCGGGAGCCGGTCGAACAACGGCACGCCGACTCGTTCCTCCAGTTCGCGGATCTCGCGCGTAAGCGCCGGCTGGCTAACGTGAAGTCGCTCCGACGCGGCGGTGACGCTGCCGGTCTCCGCAACAGAAAAAAACGCTGCGAGATGGGTGAAGTTCATCGTCTTCTGTATATCAAATAGGCATTAATTCCATATTAATGATGTATTTTCAATATGGGTAGCAAATCCGCACAATCAGTTCATTCCGTTTCGCTGTGGAGATGACCATGTCCAGCCAGATTGGTGCACACGAGGCCACGTCCTTGCAACACTTCTCCGACAAGATTCGCCAGTTCACGCCGAACTGGTTCGCGATGACAATGGGTAACGGCATCGTGTCGCTCGTGCTCGCCGCGTTGCCCCTGAGCTTTCCGGGCCAGCATGCACTCGCCGTTTCGTTGTGGTGCGTGGACATCGTGCTCTATGCGGTGTTCACGGCGATGTTCGCTGCGCGCTGGATCTTCTATCCAGAAACGATCAAACCCCTGCTGCATCACCCGCTTCAATCGATGTTCCTGGGCACCTTGCCAATGGGTCTCGCGCCGATCATCAACGGCGTCGTGCTGTTCGCAGGACCGCATTTCGGCGCAGGTGCCTACTCGCTCGCGTATGCGTTGTGGTGCTGTGACGCACTGCTGGCAGTCGTTGTCGCGGTGGGAGTGCCGTACCTGATGTTCACCGAGCAAAGCCATGCCTTCGAACGCGTTACAGCCGTGCTGCTGCTGCCGATTGTGGCGCCCGAAGTGGCGGCGTCAAGTGCCGCGGCGCTTGCCCCGCACCTGGTCGAACGAACCGCGCAGCTCGTCGTCGGCGCAGGCTATCTTCTGTGGGCGATTTCGGTGCCGCTCGCCTTCTCGGTGCTGACCGTCGTCTTCCTCCGGCTGGTCATTCACAAGCTACCGCATCGTGATCTGGGCCCATCCAGCTGGCTAACTCTCGGCCCGATCGGCACTGCCGCGTTGGGACTGCTTACGCTGGGCCAGGCTGCGCCCAGCGCATTTGCCGGCACTACACTCGCGAACGTTGCCGCCATGGCACGCGACTTCGGCCTGATCGGCTCGCTGATCCTGTGGGGCGCGGGTGTGTGGTGGTTTGCGGTCGCGCTCCTCTTCACATTGCGCTACCGCCGCGAAGGCTTGCCGTTCAACCTCGGCTGGTGGGGCTTCACGTTCCCGCTCGGCGTCTACACCGCGGCGACGCTGAGCCTGTATCGGGTGACAGGGTTCGAGGCGTTCGCCGTGGCCGCCGTGCTGTTCGCAATCCTGCTGTGCGGACTCTGGAGCATCGTGCTGTCGTGGACGTTGCGGGAAGTGGCACGCGGTCGCCTGTTCTACGCGCCTTGCCTTGCCACCGCGCGCTAGCTAGTTATCGATTTTCGGCCGGGGCCCCGGTCAGGGGGCTGCCGCATCGAATACCCTCGCCGTATAGTTTTGCGACGCGGCAGGCGATAAACTCATGCTCGAAAGCGGGCATTGGAAGCGTCAGCTTTCGACGTGACGCGAAGGACCGAAATGGCCGATGACTTCACTGGCAGCACGCGTGCACGAATGACCGCTGGACCTCGGAAGCCGCCGTTCACGTCGCGCTAGCTCCAACGGCCGGAGAGGGTCGATCACAGGCGTCGCCGCTCGGCCCAGAAGTAGCATCGCCGCGATGACTCACGAAGCCGTGAAGGTGTTTGAAGAGAACAGAGCGCCAACGCATATTTGAGACACGCGTCCAAGCCCTCATCGGGCCCAGTAGAAATCCACGGGGATAAGCTCGACGACCCATCCACCTTCTTCGCCCAGCGTGGCCGCCGGGTGCATGGAGGCGATGCGCAACGCCTCGTCATGGGTATCCGCCTCGATGATGAACAGGCCGCCCACGACTTCCTTCGACTCGGTATAGGGCCCATCGGTGACGTGCGTCTTGCCACTGCGCGGGCGGAGCGTCCTCCAGTTGTCCAGATCGCCAAGCGATGCGGAAATCAGTACCTTGTCGGTAGCCCGCATCTTGTCGTCCAATGCGGGGCATTGGCTCACCAGTTTCTTGACGTCGTCTGGCGCCATCGCGGCGAATTTATCGGGGGTGAAGTAGGCCAAGCCGAGGTATTTCATGGGAGATCCTTTGGGTGTGAATAACCTGACGACGAAGCTGATGATCGAAAATCGACAATCTTCTGAAAAGTTTGTAGCGGGTCTCGCCAGACTGTCCGCTTTTGGGGTCGCGCGGTGCCGACCGCCGGGCTCGTGCTGTACATGCGGATCGCGTAAGGCAGAGGTCGGCCAGGTTCAGACACTTGACACCGGCCCGCTAATGGGCGTCAACAATCTGTGCAGTTCAAAACTGCAGCAGTACAATTGCAACCGATTACGGGGCGAATATGGGCTTGCGGGGATTGCTGCTGAAAGGCATCGCTGTCATTGTTGTCGGCGTGATTGGAACCCTTTTTGTCCTGCGCGAAGATAGCAGCGTGCATGCTGACATTCTCATCGATCGGCCGCCTGCCGATGTCTGGAACGTCGTATCTAACAGCACAGCGTATCCCGATTGGAATCCCTTCATTACTCGTGTTGACGGCGACTTCAGGGAGGGAGAGACAATCCGCATTGTGCTAGGCATTGGACCGGATTCGATGGTGTTCAAGCCGACTGTTCTGGTCGTTCGTCCGGAACAAGACCTTTGCTGGCGTGGCAGTGTATGGATTCGGGGCGTCTTCGACGGCACACATTGCATTCACCTCACGGCAGTAACCGGCGGCACCCATCTTGAGCAAACGGAGTCTTTTTCGGGATTGCTCGTTGGGCGGTTGACGAAAGAAGTGATCGAAGAAACTCAGCGGAACTTTCAGGCGATGAATGCCGCGGTTAAGCAGCGCGTGGAAACGAAAACGCCCTGAACGCCCGCTTGTCGCGCGACACTCAACGGTGTCAATGGCCGCAGTCGCTGGTCGGCCAGCAGCGGTCACTCGACGTCGCTGCCCAGATCGCTGACACCCATTAGCGGGCCCGGTGTCAAGTGAGCAAACAATACCGTCGACTGACCGAGCGTCTTAGGTCGAAGTGCATGGGCCTGGCGGTACAGAAGAAGGACTGCGGACCCGAATATCATGCGCTTGAGAGTTTGCTGATTGAGGCGAGCAAATTGACGGGGCAGGACATTTACGGACACAAGATAGATTCATCAACTGCCCCGTAGATCAAGCTAAATTGATCAAGTTCTATGTTGGACCGGGTTCGGCCATAAAGCGACGCTCGTTCGACTGCGACATATGGCTGAACTTCGACACGTTCCGGTCATTCGTCCGATTTTTTATCAGATATCCGCGGATTTATCAGGCATCTGTCTGGCGGATCGGCTTCGCCAGTTCGATCAACAGGCTGCGCAGCCACCGATGAGCCGGGTGAGCATCTGTCCGCCGATTCCAGAGAAGATGAAAGGTCACGGGGGCAACCTGAATTGGTAACCGATGGATGCTGAGGCGTTCCAAGACGCTGCAATGTGCTGCGACTCCGTACATCACTGTCGCGATGTAGCCGGTTTCTGCGACCACGATCGGGGCGATGTACGGGTGTGCCACTGAAACACCGATGCGCCGGACGCGACCGATCTCCGCAAGGGCAATGTCGACGACGCCTTTGTCGTCGGCCTCCGGAGAAACAAGGACGTGAGTGGCTGCGACAAAATCATCCACGGTATCGAACGACGACGAAGCAGGCGATCCCGCCCGTGCGATGCCGACGAACGGCTCCTCGAACAGCGGGTGGTGAAGAATCCTCGTCTCGTTGCCTGGCGCTACTCCGATAGCGAGGTCGACGTCCCCGCTATCGAGAAGTGCGATAGCGTCCCGTCGATCGACGAAGGAGCGTGCCCGCAAGTCGATGCCCGGGGCGTCGACGGACAGCCTGGCGGCGAGCTGGGGCAAAAGAAGGTAAGCGGGGTGATCCGCGAGCGCAAGTGTGAACACGTGATTGCTGGTCGCCTGATCGAAAGCCGGCTCCAACTGAAGCGCGGTACGGACAGTTTCCAGCGCCTGTCTAAGCGGAAGCGCCAGATCGCTCGCTCGCGGCGTGGGAGCAAGCCCATGCGAGCTGCGCACAAATAGCTGATCCCCGGTTGCGCTTCGCAATCGGGCGAGGGCCGCGCTCATAGCCGGCTGGCTGATCCCTATACGTGCTGCCGCACGAGTGACATGCCGCTCGGCCATCAACGCGTCGAAAGCGACCAGCAGGTTCAGGTCGAAACCTTCAATATCCATGCGACGAATGATATCAAATAAACATCATTTGTTGGATATATGGCTATGCGCTCCCATAATCAATTCGAAGCTGATCGCTCAGTCTTCTTGAGTAGTTGGTATTCCCATTGACGCGTGGCCACTGCGGTTCACGCGGGATAGTCAAAGCATCGAAGGAGAGTTTGCCGATGTCTGTTCCATCTAACGTCGCGATCGTCACTGGGGCGTCGCGTGGTATCGGTGCAGCGATTGCGCGCCGATTGGCCGAAAGCGGCTTCACTGTGATCGTCAACTATGTTTCGAATAAGGAGGAGGCAGACAACGTTGTCGCCTCCATCACCGTGGCCGGCGGCATCGCACATACCGTCCGGGCCGATATCAGCAAGGCGGATGACTTTGCCCGGCTGTTTGACGAGGCAGAGGCGAAGGCAGGCCCCGTTGCATTGCTCGTGAACAACGCCGGCCTCATGTCTGCAAAGCGTATCGCGGAGGTCGACGATGAATGGTTCGACCGGTTGTTTGCGATCAACGTGCGGGGCACGCTCAACGGCTGCCGCCTCGCCGCGACCCGGCTTGTCGACGGTGGTGCCATCATCAATCTTTCTACGAGCGTGATCGGCATGTCGCCGCCGGGATACGGTCCGTATTGCGCGAGCAAGGCTGCGGTAGAGGCACTCACGCGCAGTCTGTCGAAGGAACTGGGTGCGCGCGGAATTCGCGTCAATGCAGTGGCACCCGGACCGACCGATACCGAACTGCTCCACGGAGCGAACACGCCGGAACGGACGCAGGGTTTTCGCGACATGACACCGCTCGGTCGATTGGGCGAGCCCGACGACATCGCCAATGTGATCGCTTTCCTTGGCACGCCCGCTGCGGCGTGGATCAACGGACAGACGATCCGTGTCAACGGAGGCATCGTCGCATGAGTCAACAGACCATCCTGATTACGGGCGCCGGCTCCGGCTTCGGCAAGGTCATCGCTCTCGAGCTTGCACGGGCTGGGCACATCGTCTACGCGTCGATGCGCGACCTTGGCGGGCATTCAGAAGAACGGGTTACGGAATTGCGTGCCGTTGCCGACGAGGAAAAGATTGCGTTGCGGCCGGTTGAACTCGATGTTCGAAGCGAGGAGAGCGCACGCGTCGCTGTCGATCTGATTCTCTCGCGGGAAGGGCGTATCGACGTGGTGATGAATAACGCCGCGATGATGATGCATGGATTGACGGAAGCATTTCGACCCGAGCAGATCGCGGAAATTATCGATCTCAACGCGATCAGCTGGGTGCGGGTGAACCGCGCGGCATTGCCCGCGATGCGTCGCGCCGGTCGTGGCCTGCTGCTTTATATCGGCAGCGGCATCAACCGGCTTCCTGATCCGTTCACTGGCCCTTATGCGGCGTCCAAGGCTGCCGGCGATGTGCTCGCGGAAGTCATGGGGCTGGAGGTGGCGCGGTACGGCATCGAGACCGTGATCGTCCAGCCCGGTGCCTACACCTCCGGGACTAACCACTTCAAGAATGCGGTGAGCCCGATCGACGCTGAGGTTGTGTCGCAGTACGACCGTCTTGCTGGTCTTGCGGGAGAACTAGCCGAACGTCTCGACAGAACAAATCTGCCGGACCGGCGTCACGATGTCGGGGAGGTGGCCGAAGCCGTTCGCGACATTGTCGCGATGACTCCGGGTACGCGCCCGAGGCGAGTCGATATCGACCCGCAAGGTCGAAATGTCTGTCGCATCAATGACGTTACCGCCGAACTGCAGCGGGACTACTTCCGTCGGTTAGGTGTCGAGGATCTGCTGCAGCCGGGAGTCGAAGGCGCGGGATCGTCGAGCATCCGATAAACATATATGAGGGTAAGTTAAAGATGTCGAATGAAATAGCAGGCAATGGTGTAAGGGCAAAGGTTGCGGTAGTCACGGGCGGTACACGCGGCATAGGAGACGCCCTGGCGCGTGAATTCGTTGCACGCGGTTTTACCGTGGTGATTACCGGGCGTCGCGCGGATGAAGCCGAGCAGGTTGCGCGAGCTCTTTCGAAAGATGGGGCAAGCGTATCTGGATACCCCGTTGAAATTAATGACGAAGAGTCGGTTGCCCAGTTCGCCCGCTGGCTGAAGGACAGCTTCGGAACGATCGATGTGCTTGTGAATAACGCCGGAGCGCACTTCGATTTCGCGAACGATGTGCTTGCGCCGGACCTGGTGGCTGCGGAGATTGCATTCAGGACCAACGTAATCGGTACGTGGCGAATCACGACAGCGTTGCTGCCGCTGATCGATCGAAACGGCCGCGGCCGTATCGTTAACGTCTCCAGCGATATGGGCTCGTTGAGCCTGCATTACCCGGGGGCACCGGGTTACAGCATCTCTCGTGCGGCGCTGAACATGCTCACGGTGAAACTCGCGGATGCATTGCACAGCGAACGCATTCTGGTCAATGCGGCCTCACCGGGTCATGTGCGAACCGCGCAAGGCGGCCCGGATGCACCGTTGTCTGTCGAGGAGGGTGCAACTGCGGTGATACATGCGGCGCTGCTTCCCGACGATGGTCCTACCGGTCAATTTTTTCGTGAATCCGCTCCGGCGGCATGGTGAACAACATGGCTTCCAGTAACGTTTCGCAGTTAATGCAGCAGTTTTACGCTGCCTTTGAAAAACAGGATGTCGACGCGCTCAGGGCAGTAGTGACCGAAGACTGGCAGGATCTTCCACTCGCGCCGACGCAGACCCCTGGACCCGATGGAGTCGGTCCGGTGTTCGCGATGCTGTCAAACGCATTCGACTCCCTCGAGGTCATCGTCGACGACGTGCTGGTCGATGGCGATCGCGTAGGTGTGCGCGCGCGAATGAGTGGCGTCCATGTGGGCCCGCTTTTTGGTGTGGAGGGCAAACAGGCCAGGTTCAACATTGCGTTGCACGAATTTCACGAGCTTCGCGACGGACGGGTTGCGCGCACGTACCATCTGGAGGATTGGCTCGCGTTCTTTACGCAGGTTGAAGCATTTCCTGGTTCCCCGGGGATTGAGAATCCAGCGTAGCGTGGAGAGTGAGCGGAGCAGAAGGGTGGTCAGGACGAACGAGGCTAAGTCTTCCTGCTCCGCGAATGGAGTCGGCTATAACGTATTACTCATGAATGCAACAACGCTCGACCTTTGAGCCTCATACAGACGAGCCCATGATGCGAGCCATTAACCCGGCTGGACAATCGATTCCCCAGACCTCGCAGGCCATGCTTGTTTCCGGCGATAACCTGCTGTTCATTTCCGGGCAAGTGGCATACGGAGCTGAAGGGGTTATCGGCAGTGATCTCGAGACTCAACTCAACGAGGCGTTCAAGAATCTACAGACCGTTTTGCACGAAGCCGGCGCGACGTTTGAGCATGTGGTGCGTCTAACCATCTATGTGGTCGACTACGATCAATCGATGCTGCCGACAATCCGATCAGTCCGGGGACGCTACGTCAATATGGAACGCCCGCCCGCTAGCACGCTACTCGGAGTCAGCGCGCTGTTCCTTCCCGGAGTACTTGCCGAAGTCGAAGCCGTGGCGACGATTTCGCGGTAGCTCGGTTGGTCGCCGTGGCGCACGATGTAGGTATGTGTCGCCTCGAAATGCGAGCGGTTCGGAACCGGAAACTGGAAGTTTCTATTATCTTTTCCCTTGAAGGGCCAACAAGCGTATCACTTTGCTGCCGTCTTCCGGTCCAGCATCAGGGGTTCACTTCACCGTGAGGGCTGAATTTGATCCATAAGGGGAACAACAAGTCTCTCGGAAAGGATTTGCGAGAAGAGGGTCTCATCGTGATGACTTCGTAAGTGCCATGCGAACGTGTCCACGGTGGTGGCTCGTCGACAGCAATATTTTCTCCAGATAATCAAAGGCTGCTTTGGATCAGATAGGAGCCATCAACCAACGGAATAGCCAACGACTGCATCGGGTCGCCTTGTGCCACTCGCATAGATACTGCGCGCGGCGACCCCTTACGTTTGCGTCGGACCGGGTGCGGCCACAACCGGTCGTTCGACATCGCCGCTCAGATCGCTGACAATCTCTTACTCGCACCCGCGCCCACCGGCGCAATTCTGCATCCGAAAGAGCCTTAAATGACTGGAATATCCATCAGGTCCGCAAATATCGACGATGCTCAAATGATCGCCGATTTTCACGTGAAGGTCTGGAGGCACACCTACCAGGATCTTGCGCCAGCGGAAGCATATGCCGTCCTCAACGAGCAATATCGTGGCGAACAGTGGAAGGAAAAACTGTCTTCGAATGACAGCAGCCAGGTAGCACTCGTTGCTGAGATTGACAGTAGAACCGTTGGAATCGGAGCCGCTGGGGAGCCTTCAGAATCGATATTTGACGGCCGCGGCGAGATCAAATTCCTTTATGTCGATCCCGACTTCAAGCGCCGCGGCATCGGCCGCGAGTTGCTTGCGCAACTCGCGATTCATTTGAGAGAAATGCACTATCGGGGAGCCGCTTTAAGCGTCGTCAAGGGAAACGAACCCGCGATCGCCTTTTACGAGGCGCTAAATGGCCGGCCAGCAGGCGAGTACATCGATCCGGGGCCGGTCTGGCGATCGCAAAACATCGTCTTCGCGTGGGACGACGTTGCGAGTCTGATCCCCTGAGAAATGTCACTTGCATAGACGGCGCAAGTCCCAGCTCTATCGAGCGTTCCTGGAGCCGAGAGCGGCCAACACCGGTAGTGGAGGCCGCAGCGGCGATCGGACTATGAAAACGAAGCGTGCCAAACTCAGTGTGACGAAACGTACGTCGCATCGCCGAACGCTGCCGGAATGGCGAAGCTCTCGCGCATACGCTTCGTCTCCGCCGCTGGCGTCAAGCCAAAAAGCCGTTTGAACTCTCTGCTGAACTGGGACGCGCTCGTGTAACCGACTGCGTGGCTCGCGGCCTCCGCAGTCAAATCCTCGCGGACCATCAACAGGCGAGCCTGATGCAAACGCGTTGACTTCACGTACTGCATCGGCGAAACGTGAGTAATTGCCTTGAAGTGGCTGTGGAAGCTCGGAACGCTCATTCCCGCTTCCTCTGCCAACTGCATCACGTCCAGCGGCTGCGCGTAGCCGGCATGGATGAGGCGTAGCGATCTGCCTATCCGGCCGAACTGCCCTCTCATCGCTAAAGCCCCACGCATCGAGCTTCCTTGCTGTCCGGTGAGCACACGGAAATAAAGTTCGCGCAGCAGGCCCGGGCCTAATACAGCGGCTTCGAGTGGCCGATGCATCGCCGCAAGGAAGCGCAACACGGACGCTTGCATCGCGTCATCCATCGACGTCGACATCATGCTTTGAGGCGCCTGCACGTGTTCCTTGGCGCCTTCACGATCGATCTGTACGGCCAGTTCAGCGGCCAATGTGAAATCGAGGTGAAGGTACAGCGCGAGCAGCGGGCGCTCCTGGGTTGCCTCGGTTTCCATGCTGAACGGAACAGGCACGGACACGGCCAGGTAGTGATGCTCGTCGTACAGATAGAGCTCGTCGCCGAAATAACCTCGCTTGCGGCCCTGACAAACGATCACGATGCCGGGGTCGTAAAGAACCGGCGTGCGTGACAGGGGCCGGTTTGAACGCAAGATGCGGACGCCCGGCAGCGCCGTGAGGTTGTAGCCCTCCTCGGGCGCCAACGCGCGGAGCAACGCAATCACGCGTTTCTGGGTTCCCGAGGAAAGATCTGGATTGTGGGTGGAGGCCCGCTTCGTACTCATAGCTTTAGGCAAGAAAAATAGCGGAATATGGCTTAGCTAGCCCATTCGTTCAGACTAGTATGCATTCTCCAAACACCATTTGGGAGAAGCTTCAGTGGCATTCAGCAAAATTCTGCTCATCACTGGCGTCAGCAGCGGCTTCGGCCGTGCGCTCGCAGGAGAGGCGTTAGCGGCGGGACATAAAGTCGTCGGTACTGTGAGAAGTGCGCAGGCAAAGCGTGATTTCGAGTCTCTGTCCGCGAACGCTGCTTTTGGACGTGTACTTGACGTGACTGACTTCGATGCCATCGAGGGCATCGTGGCGGAAATTGAAGCGAGCGTCGGACCCGTGGACGTTCTGGTCAACAATGCCGGCTACGGGCACGAAGGCATCATGGAAGAATCGCCTTTGTCCGAGATGCGCAGACAGTTCGATGTAAATGTGTTTGGCGCTGTTGCCATGATGAAAGCCGTCCTGCCCTTCATGCGTAAGCGCAGACGTGGCCACATTCTGAATATCACGTCGATGGGCGGCCATATCACCATGCCCGGAATCACCTACTACTGCGGAAGCAAATTCGCGCTGGAGGGTATCTCTGAGGCGCTTGGCAAAGAGGTCAAGCCTTTCGGCATCGCTGTAACAGCCGTCGCGCCAGGCTCGTTCCGCACCGACTGGGCGGGTCGCTCGATGACGCGAACGCCCCGTTCGATTGCGGACTACGACGCTATCTTCGAGCCCATCCGCAAAGCGCGTGAGGAGAAGAACGGCAAGCAATTGGGAGATCCCCAAAAAGCGGCACGCGCGATGCTCGCCGCAATCGCCGCGGACCGCCCTCCCACGCATCTTTTGCTCGGTAGCGATGCACTCGGGCTCGTGAGGGACAAGTTGTCCGCGTTGGGAAATGAGATCCGTGACTGGGAGTCTGTTACGGTCTCGACCGACGGCTGAAAGACCGCTGGAGCAGGGAGGCTGTCGCGTACCTGATCCCTCGCCGTCTGGCCCGGAAAGCTGCGGTCCACAACCGGGACATGGTCGTTTGCTGTCGCCCCTCACTATCACAACGGAAACATTCATCGTCCCACTAGTGAAACACCAACGTCTGGAAACGTTGATCTAAACAACGTGGAAAATGTTGAGGTAGCATCATCGAACTCAACAGGGGAGAAAGCGGTGTTTCGGCGAATCAAATCTCGTATAGACGCAATCGCCCCCGCTCTTGCCAGTCTGCTTCTCAGCGATCTTCTGACGATCCTGGCAGACATGGTTGGCTATATCACGCTCCCTTGGTGGATCGTTCATCGGGGCGGTGCACATGACCTTGCGATCTACAGCGTAAGCATTGCCATCACCACGATTTTTGCAATGCCGCTGCTTTCGCCGCTTGGGGACCGATACGCCAAGAGACCGCAGATTGTATGGGGTGTCTGCGCTTTGATGGTCGTTGCCTTTACCCTCGCTACGCTCGCCTCGCAGTCCGACTACCGACTTATGCTCATCGTCTGCATAGGCGTGGCCACCGTAATAGCGAAAGCTTTCATCGATCCGGCCAGCTCCACCATTTCGGCTGAACTTGTTCCGGCGAATCGTTTGGCCGAGGCGCTTCGTCTTCGTAAGTCGACGCAAGCGGCTGGTCGTGCCTTGGGACCGGCACTGGCTGGAGCAACACTCGCCTTGGGCGGTATCTCTGCAACATTCTGGATGAACGGTATTCTGCTTGGCGTCGCTGCCTACGTGACTTCGCAGCTTCCATCCCAGTCTGAGCATAGCGACCACCATCGCGGTTTAGCCCGTTGGTGGGAAGACCTGCGTGCTGGACTGTACGCTAAATGGATCGTCCCGTTGGAGCGCGGCTGGACACTTGTCAACTTCCTCGTATGGATATTCCAGGGGCCGGCAGTCGGCATGCTGATCCCGCTTAAAGTCCAATCACTCGGGCTGTCGGGTCTCTGGCTGGGTGGTTGCGAAGCGGCCTTATCCATAGGTTTGCTACTCGGCAGCTTTCGTGGTTCTGACGCACTGGTAAGCCGGTTCGGCCGATTCAATGTCCGCGTGGGTGCCGCTATGTGCGAAGGGCTGGCACTTGCCGTTTCGGGCTGGGCCCATTCATCAGTCTTGCTAGTACTTGCGCTTACCTGTGTGGGTTTCGCCAACGCATCGATGGGGCTCGTTGGCGCGACTCATCGGTCATTGGCTATCCCGCAGAATTTCCGCGTGCGCATTCTCGCTGCCAGCATGATGACCACACAGATCGCCGGCATTCTTGGGCCGATGATCGCAGGTGCGGCGCTCACGCATTGGGCGGTAAGCAAGGTCTATACATGCTTCGGTCTCGCCACCTGTCTGCTGGCTTTCGGCTTTGTCCTTATCCCTCGATCGCGTGAATTCTTTGCGCTTAATCACGATCAAGTAAAGGATTGGTTTCGTCACGAATATCCCGATGCGTTCAAAACACCTACACCGTCCGCATCGAAACAAATTACGTAGATCGCATCGCGACAGGAACAGAGTGCCATCGGCTCGGCGAATCAAACGGTCGGCTCGACCGACTCCATTGAATCAACCTGCTTTCACCGGCCGCGTCCCCCAAAACAAGACCGCCTCAATCGCGAAAAATGCAACGAGCGGCGTAATGGCGCCCACCGTCCCCGCGATCTCGCTCCCAAACCGGCTCGTTACATACAGCAGCACGATCATGCTGATCGCCATGCCCGGCGCCCCGAGTCCGCGCATCGCGGCGCTGCGATGGTAGCCGAGCCAGAACGCGGCCCGCGCGACGATCCAGACCACGGTCGTCGCCACGACCGCGCGCATGGACGAGCCGTCGGGACAGTAGGCGGCCAAGCCGAACAGCGATGCCGCAAACACGATGATCTGCTCCACCGTGTTCTGCAGGTATCGTTGATTGATGCGCAACCTGCGTGTCTCGAAGCCCGCCAGCGGATCGAATGCGGGCGAGGTCAATCGTTCGTGCGCTACGGCTTCGACGCCCGTCACCAGGCAGAACAGCACGGCAGCACAGCAGCATTTGAGCGTCAGAAGCATCCGCGCATCGAGGCTGTCCATGCCCGGCAGGGGCGACATCAAAAGATCGATGCCGAGCCAGAGCCCCGAGGCAAACAGCGACGCGACTGCGATGCCGGCAATGCCGACGCTGCGCTGCCGTCGAAAGTCGGACGCGTGATAGGTCGGGTTGGTCATGGATTTTTCCTCCGAGCGTTTCATACGGGGGCATCGGCCTCGGCCAACTGCGGACGGCTATCTTCAGCGTATACATAGCCCAGAAGCAGATTTTTACTTAAACAAAACAAAACCGCCGTACGGCTGCTGGCATCCGTGCACGGGCAAACCCACTCGTTTAGACGAGTGCAATCTTGCCGGTGGCGAGGTCATACATGCCGCCAACAATGTCGATCTTCTTGCTCTCGTAAAGTTTTTGGACGATCGGCGGTGAGCTCTTCAGTCGAGCCATTTGCCGTCGCACGTTCTCGGCGGCCGCGTTGTCCAGCAAGTTGCCGGTCTGCATCTTCTCGGCGGCGATGACGGCCGGCTTGATTGCGGCGATGAGTCCCGGCAAATGACCCGGAAGGACCGCCTTGGCCTTCAGCACTTTGATTGCGGCGTCGACTGCGCCGCATCCGGTATGGCCTAGCACCATGATGAGCGGCACCCCCAGGAACTGGGCGCCGTATTCGAGCGATGCAAGCAGATCCGGGTTTACGATGTTGCCCGCGACGCGTAAAACGAAGAGATCGCCCGGCCCCTGATCGAACGCGAACTCCGGCGCCACGCGCGAATCGGCGCAGCTCAGGATCGTAGCGATCGGATACTGCACCTGCACACGGGCGGCGCGACCTGATGAAAAGTCGCGCTCGTTCGGCGTGTTGGCGGCGTAGCGTGCGTTGCCATCCATGATTCGCTTCAACGCGTCCGCAGGCGCGATCGAGTTGGGTGGTGGCGATGCGCCGGGTGCCGGCGGCTCGGCCGCGATGGCGGCACCCACGCTCCACGGGAGGAGCGCCGCGAGTGCGCCAGTCTTCAGGAAATCCCGGCGCGATACTTGGGGCTCGTGCTGCGCATCACCACAGACATCACACATTTGAATGCCTCCGTCAGTGCTGGGCGCATCCGGCCGCAAACAGGTGCCTTGTTGCGTCGCAACGCAAATGGCACACCGGTCACCTGCTATGTGCACCTCACGTGGTGGTCCAACGCCACGCGGTAGATCAACCAACTTGCATAGGTCCGAGTCTATACCGTCGCCAGGCGCAGTGTCCGGAAAATCCCACGGCTGCGAAGAGCAGACCGTGATAGCGTATTGCGAACTCAACAGAGTCCGGCATTGTTAGAGGTCCGTCAATACGGCGTGCACGCGCGTCCCAAATCAGTGGAACTAAGCCAGGACAAACCGACCCCGGGCGTTGACTCGGGAGAGTGTCTGGACGACATCGAGAAGCACGGGTTCCACATTACCGATGCTCACGTTCGCATTACTGACGAGGTAGTTTGATGCCTGCGTTCGCGTAGGCTGTGGTCCGCCTCACGAAGCTCGCCGCGAGTTCACGACCACCGTCCTTACGCGAACGCCACGCGGCGCGACGTCGAAGCCGGCGCGAACGATGTGCCGCCGCTAGCGTCGGCGTCGCCCACCTGGAAGGCCGCGGCCGCGCGTTGCAGGCTCATCGCCTGCTCCTTCAGCGACTGCGCCGCGGCCGCCGCCTGCTCGACGAGCGCCGCGTTCTGCTGCGTCATGCTGTCCATCTGCGTGACCGCGAGATTCACCTGGTCGATGCCGGCGCTCTGTTCCGCCGCGGCCGCCGCGATCTCCTGCACGACGCCGGTCACACGCATGATCGCGTCGCGCGCTTCGTCGATCGTCGAGCCGGTGTTTTCGACCAGCGTTGCGCCACTGCCGACGCTGCCCACCGCATGACTGATCAGCTCGCGAATTTCCTTCGCCGCGGTCGCGCTACGCTGCGCGAGGCTGCGCACCTCGCTCGCGACGACTGCGAAGCCGCGGCCCTGTTCGCCCGCGCGTGCCGCCTCAACCGCCGCATTCAGCGCGAGGATGTTGGTCTGGAACGCGATACCTTCGATCGTTGCGATGATCTCGACCATGCGGCCCGATTCGCTCGAAATGCCCTTCATCGCCGCGACGGCCTGCGTGATCATGTCGCCGCCGCGGTTCGCGATTTTCGCGGCGCCGGCCGCAAGTTCGCTGGCGGTGCGCGCGTTGTCCGCAGTCTGGCGGACCATCGCCGTCATCTGCTCCATGCTCGATGCCGTTTCCTGCAACGACGCCGCCTGGCTCTCGGTGCGCGCCGACAGGTCCGCATTGCCGTTCGCGATCTCGTTCGCACCGCACGCGACGTTGTCGGATGCATGCTTGATCTGGCAGATGGTGCCCGTCAGCGCGTCGCGCATCCGCTGCATCACGTGCAGCAGGCTCGACGTGTCGCCGTCGCGCGTGCGAATCGCTACCGTCAGGTCGCCCGAAGCGATTGCGTCCGCTACATTCGCCGCGTAGGCCGGATCGCCGCCGACCGTGCGCGCGATACTGCGGTTCGTCACCGCGACGAGCGTCACGAGCACCGCCGACACGGCCACGAAGATCGCGCCGATCAGCCACAGCGATGCCATGAACGCAGCGTCGATGTCGTCGACATAGGCGCCGGTCGCGATGATCCAGTCCCACGGCGCATAGCGCACCACGTAGCCGATCTTGCCGACCGCTTGCGCCGACGCCGCGCCCGGATGCGGGAACACGTAGTCGACAAAGCCGCCGTCCGGCGCCTGTGCAGCCGACGCGAACGTCACGTAATGGTGGCGGCCATCGGCATCCGCGCTGCCCGCGAGATCCTTGCCTTCGAGTGCCGGCTTGATCGGATGCATCACCATCTGCGGCTTCGAATTGATCACGAGGAAGTAGCCGTCTTCGCCGTAGCGGACGCCGCGCAGGCGTTCGAGTGCCTGCTTGCGGGCGTCCGCCTCCGGCAGCGCGCCGCTTTGCGCCAGCGCCGCATACTCCGTCACGATGCCGAGCCCGACGTGCGCGATGTTCGTGAGGTCGTGCTTACGTTCCTCGATGCGCGTCTCGCGCGACTGCCACGCCGCCGATACCGAGACGGCGAGCAACGCGATGAGGCTGATGATCAGCGGCAGCCACAGCTTCTGCGTAAAACTGAGCTTGTGCATCCTGAGTCCTCGTGCAAACGAATGGAAATCGCGCAGGGCTGCCGTGCGAAGTGGCATGTGTATGGACGCGCCGAGTGGCGCCGGTGGACTGTGCGGCGGCCATCCAGGTGGTTCCTGTTCGAGTTATCGGCGGATGCGAGCGAAAGTTTCGTCCTGTGAAACCCTCGGTTAACACCTTGCCGCTGCCTCCACCCCGGCTTCGCGCAGAAAATTCGACAATGCCGTACGCGAAAGCGGATCACACACGACGGTCACGGTCTCCGCTGTAAGATCGAGCCGTTTTATCGTGCGGCGAAATAACTGACCTGAATCGCGTGCGGTCAGGAACGCAAAGCCCGCATCCAGCGCCACCACCCTGCCTGCGCCGAATTGGCGTGGAACCGTCCCCCTGAGACTGCCGGACAGTTGAGAGGCGCATAATCCTGGATGAACCGCGTTCCTTTTGGTCGGCGGACGCGCCGCAAGCGGCACGCCCCTTACCCGCAACGCTGGTGGACTGACGAGTATCCTTAATGCAAAGGAGTTCGAAAATGACACTGAACGGCGCGGCTCCAATCGAACCAATCAACATTGGTCAATTGAGCATTCAGTACCTGGTCGATGGAACTGCCACGGGCGGGATGGGTGTTTTCGAATTGACGGTGGGGCCTGGTTCACAAGTCCCACCGCCACATAGCCACACGCGTAACGAAGAGTGCGTCTACGTGCTGGAGGGCATGCTTCGGTACTCGGTCGACGGGGTAGTCCGAGACCTGGTACCGGGAGAATGGATGTTTACTCCGCGTGGGTCGGTTCATCACTTTAGCAACCCGCACAATGACGCGGCCCGCGCGCTGATCGTTCTTACGCCCGACATAGGCGCTCAGTATTTTCGTGATGTCGGGGCAATCGTAAGCGCCGGCGGGCCGCCCGACCGCTCAAAGCTTATCGATGTCATGTCAAGGTACGGGCTGGTGCCGGCGGCACCACCACCATCGCCTTAGCGAGCGTGGTCCGTCCGGGACTCGACTAACGGAAGCCGTAGACCAGGACCTTTTTCCCCTCAAAGCTTTCTTGCACACCTTGCTCGCAATCCGGTGGACACACTGCTTGGCCGTCCATGCTAGCGCCTGCCACAGTGACCGCCCTGTAGACAACGGATTCGACGAGCGTCCCGTCGGCAGCGACGACGATGTTCAGATCAGTCTCGACGCCGGCCGGCACGGCTCCGCCTGCGGTATAGACGATTTTCATCGTGCCGGTGCAATCGGAGTTCACCGTGTAGGCTCCGTTCTGGTTCGGATTAAATGTAGTCTGCCCCCCTTTCGGCAGACCGCCGATAACCCCGAAGTCGGTGCGCGTAAAACCGCCTGCGCCGTCGAACGTCACCAGGGCGACGTCATCAAGGATCGACGGTGCGGCGTACGGATGAAACGTACCATCGGCAGATTTCTTCAATCCAAGTATCTGACCGTGACCGATAAAACTAAACGGTCCCCTTAGCGTTGCGTTCGAGCAAAGGCCGCCGCGGTCGCCGCGCTCGCCGGCGCCGCCGGCCTGCGCGGCGCCACTGAGCGAGAGAAGTACAACGGCGAGTGCTGACAAAGTGCCTAAATGCTTGATCTTCATGGTCATCCCCTTGTTACCGAACCAGGCACGTAACATCACAGCGCGCAGCGGGCTATTGCCTGGCGAGATGAGGCGCCCAATTCAAACAAATGAAATAAAAAGCGGTCGCAGTGTTACCGGCTGCCGCCGTTTGCCGAGCAAGCGATGAGAGAACGAGAGGCCGTCGGTGCGACCGCCTGTTCCCGAGCGTGAGGCGAGAAAGCCCATGCGTGGGCCAATGTAATGAATGGCGAAACTCTTCACCAGGCAGTCAATTTTCGCCCGGTGTCGGCAGACACGTGCGGAAAGGGCGCACGAAAGTCCGCGCAATTGTGACGTCGAGGGTCAGCCATGCTTTAGAGTCGCATAGCAAAAAGTAGCGTAGTCCACGCTATTCGCAGATGCCAGATGAAGATCGGACAAAAGGCAGGCGCATTCAGCATTGCGCGGTGCGAATGATGAACTATCGCGCTTGGCCGGACACTCGATCGCGGTTTGAGACCTGGCCGCGAGGCCCGGATGTGGCGCCGCGCTCGTCCGCTGTGGTGCCTGACAAGCGGCCTGATAAGACGCGCCGAAAAATGTCGAGCAACGCAATGAAAAGAAAAGTGGCCGGCACGCCTAACGCCGCATCGTGCAGGCGGCGTGTAGTCAAACCGCCCACCACGGCGCCGAGCGCGAAACTGAGGCTGATCGTGCCGAGTACGACCGCCTCGCGTAAGCCGGCGGGGTCGCGTTTCGGTATCGTCGATTCGAAAAATAGCTGGATGCTCCGCCGCAAATTGCCGGTGGTCATGACCGACGTATAGGTCACCGTTCCGGACTGCATGAAGAACATCGTTTGCAACGTCGCGACGAACGAAATGCCGGGTATCAACCAGAATTCGGGCAGCCCTTTCAGCGCCGCTGCCGCTAGAAACACGATTTCGAATATGAGTGCAGCGATGGCCGGCTGACGGACCCAGCGTGGCGTCATCAATTGCAACAGACGCGCTGCCAGAATTCCGCATGCAAAGCCGACGAGCGGCGAAACATGTCTCGACGCCTGGTGCCAGTCACCGGCGGCCAGATTGACTGCCATCAGCACGATATTGCCGGTCATCGAGTTGGCGAAGACCTTGCCGTGTCCCAGGTAGGTGAACGCGTCGAGAAAACCGCCCGACAACGTCAGCAACACTGCCACATTCAAATGCGCCTTTGCCGCTTCCATGTCCATCGAGCGCATCATTTCTCGAAGATTCATTTGCTTTCCTTTAGAGCATTCAGGATTGGGCAGTCCGCTCGGCAAGGTCGCCGCATTGCGGGCCGCGCCGTGATAAATATCAGATGACGTGGTTTGTCCGGCGCTGCAGGAAGATCATCTATTGCACGTATTGCCTGCCTGGGCTTCGGTCGTTGCGTTGACGTCCGATGACCGCATTTCATCAACGGGCCGTTACCTGCGGGTTTCAGTCATGAACGGTTCGGTTGCAATTGAAATGAGGCGGTCGCTTCACTCCGTTTCATTTGTAACTTTGGGCGAGCGCACTGAAACAGTGGCGAGACGGGCAGCCGCTTTAATACGTCATACAGTGCTGCGGCGAGCTTGCCTCGCCACCTCGCGGTCGCTTGAAAAGGGGTATTGGGACGATGGAAACCAAAACAGATATTCTCGTAATCGAAGACGATCCGTTCATGCGCGATCTGATTGCGTTGTCGCTGCGGGATGCCGGATATCGCGTCCTCGAGTGCAATGCGGCGCACGCGCGACGTCTTGACGAAACGGTCTCTGCGAAGGTCGTCGTCGTCGATCTGAATGTGCCGAAATCCGGTTCGATGGAGACCATCAATGCACTGCGCGCGCGTTTTCCGCAGGCATCGATCGTGGCGATTTCCGGTTACTTCAGGGGCGGCCCTGCGATGGCCGACGCGGCCATCCGGCAACTTGGAGTGGAGCAGGCACTGGCGAAACCGTTCGGAGGCAACGAGCTCGTCGCGTCAATCAAGACGCTGCTCGCGCCGTTGTCCATGAATGAACCTCGATGAGGCGGCTTGACATGACCGATACGGAACGGGCGAGACAAAGTTTCGCGTGGCCGGGCAGATACTGGCTCATCACATTGGGCGGCGGTCTGCTGATCGTTTTGCTGTGGATCGGCGCGGCGACCGACATCATGCGCTCCCGCCGGCTAACGCTCGCCTACAACGACCACGAGCTGTCGAGTCTCGTGAGCGCGCTCGCGGAACAGACTGCGCGCTCGCTGCAGGGCGTCGAATTCATCCTTGGCCGTACTTCCGTGTGGGCGCTCGATCCGGCGCGCACGCAATTATCGCCCGATGAGTCCCGCGCATTTCTGCGTCAGGAAATCGACGGTGTACCGCAGATTCGTCAACTCGAGATTTTCGATGCGGCCGGCAACCGGGTCGCGACAACGCTAACGGCGCCAAAACCCGTCAATGTCACAGGCCGAACGTACTTCCAGCAACTACAGCGCGCGCACGGAGATGCACGGGCGATCAGCGAGCCCATTGTGAGCCTCGCAGACGGAAGACCGACTTTCGCTCTCGCGCGGCGGCTTGAAGACGCGCAAGGTCAGTTCAGAGGCGTCGCGGTCGCGCTGGTCGAAAACGAGTATTTCCGCAACTTCTATGAACAGGTCAATCTCGGTCCCGGCACCTCGATCCGCCTGCGGCGCATCGACGGAACACCGGTTGTCGTGTTCGAAGGACAACCGGCGGACCACCCGTCGCGGCACGTGCGTTTAGCGCAGCGAGCGGTAGTCGGTTTTCCACTGAGGGTTGAGGTTACCCGCGACGAAGCGGTGGCACTTGCAACGTGGCGCACGTCGACCATCGATGAACTGATTGGCGCGGCTGCACTCTCGTTGTTCGTCGCGGTGCTCGCCATCGCGCTCGTCAGACAGGTTCGGCGCCTCGCCCGGGTCAATCGCCAGTTGCAGTCCAGCCAGCAACACTGGCGAGTCGTGTTCGAGAACGCGCCGGCGGGCATCATGCTGCTGCGTCCGCACGGCTACTATCTGAGCGCCAATCCCGCATTCCAGCGCATGATCGGGTATACGGCGGCCGAACTCGCCGAATTGACGGCTGCGGATATCTCGCATCCCGACGACATCGAGCTCACGCAACGGTTCATCGACCAGTTGATGCGCGGCGAACACGACAGCTTGCGTTTCGAGAAACGCTATCTCCATCGCGACGGGCATGTGGTCTGGACCGATATGAACGTTGCCCGCCTCACTGTCTCGACGGAGTCCCCGGATCGTTCATCGCCGCAACTCGAGGACGTGGTCGTCGCCACCGTGGAGGACGTGACGCAACGCCGTGAGGACGAAGCGGCGCGTCGCCAGCTGGAAAGTCAGCTCCGGCAGTCGCAGAAGCTCGAAGCGCTCGGCACGTTCGCGGGCGGCATCGCTCACGACTTCAACAACATCCTGGGGGCGATACTCGGCTATGGCGAGCGCGCCCTGGATGCGATCGAGGAGGGCACGCCGGAGCGGCGCTATATCGAGCAGGTGCTGAATGCCGGCGATCGCGCACGATCGCTCGTCGAGCGAATTCTGACTTTCAGCCGCAGCGGAATCACCACCCGGATGCCGGTTCATCTCCAGCCGGTGGTCATGGAGACCATTGAACTCCTGAAGGTGCGGCTGCCGGAAACCGTTCAACTCGAGGTTCGACTCGATGCGCGGGATGCGTTCGTAGCCGGCGATCCTGCGCATATGCACCAGGTCGTCATGAACCTGTGCAGCAATGCGATTCACGCGATGCCGGACGGCGGCACACTCCGCGTCGAACTGGCGCTGCAGCACCTCGATACCCCGCGATCGCTATCGCACGGCGCTGTCGGTTCGGGCGAGTTCGTGCGGCTCACGGTGCGCGACACTGGTGTCGGCATTTCCCCCGATCTGCTCGAACGCATCTTCAATCCTTTCTTTACCACGCGCAAAGCCGGCGAAGGCACGGGGCTGGGTCTTTCACTTGTCGAGGGCATCGTTCGGGAATACAGCGGCGCGGTGGACGTGCGAAGTGTCGTCGGAGCGGGCACGCACTTCGACGTCTATCTGCCGGTGATCGACGCGGTGGCCGTATCGGTTAGTCGGCACGAAGCGGCTTTGCCGCATGGTGGCGGACAGACGGTGCTGCTCGTCGATGACGAAGAGGCGCTCGTCGCTCTCGGCGAAGAAGTCCTCGCGGAACTGGGCTATGAACCGATAGGTTTCGTTTCGAGCGAAGCGGCGTGGCAGGCGTTCAACGCGAGTCCTCAGCGCTTCGATGCGGTGATCACCGATCAGACCATGCCGGGTATCACGGGTCTCGAACTGGCCACACGCATTCGCGCGGCTCGCCCTGATGTTCCGGTAATTCTTGCCAGCGGGTATAGCAATGCCGCCCTGGAACGCGACGCGAAAGCGGCCGGCATCGCCGATGTGCTGCGCAAACCGCTTCGGCAAGCCGATCTTGCGTGGGCGATGAATCGCGCGCTTTCGCAGCGGGACAACGAAAGGGCTGGATGATGGGATCGTCGTCCGCGGCGAGGACGTGCGCTAACGCAGTCTATTGAGCGCGAACGTGCATATTCACGATACTTGTGTGCTCATCATGGACAGCACAGCCCGCGTTGGTTACAGATGTGACTTCCCAGACCGCTCGCCTCGTACACTATTCGCAATCAGCGCCAAGCGAAATGCAGGCGTCGACCCATCGCACAAACTGTGCGGTCACGTGCCCCGAAGCGCCGCAATGCCAGTGTCAACCACCGAAATGAACGCCACCACAGCGACGGACATTCTCGTCATAGAAGACGACGCGGTCATGCGCGAAGCCATAGGGGAATGGCTGCAAGCCGCGGGCTACGGCGTGCGCACGGCGGCGGACGGGCATGCCGGACTTGCGGCAGTGAAACTCGCGGCACCTGCGCTCGTCGTGACTGACATCTACCTGCCTGGCACGAGTGGCGTCGCGGTCATCGCCGAATTGAAGCAGGGGTATCCCGGGATTCCGATCATCGCCATATCAGGCCTTTTCAACACGGGGCATGGCATCACCGCGGATTCGGCAATTGCCCTTGGCGCGGCACGGGCGCTTGCCAAGCCGTTCAGGCGCGGCGATCTGCTCCGCGCGGTGGCCGATCTGCTCGGATCGCCTGGCCCGTAGCTGAGCCGTTCCTCATGTTTATCGCACGGGCCGACGTAGTCAGCACTGCGCTCCGCCTGCCAAAACCTTGTCCGCCAGTTAGGCGTGCAGACATCGATGGGGGGCGGCAACTGCTTTGACAATGTCCTTAAGCTGGCCCACGATCATAGGCTGGCGACCCGCGAGCAGACTCAGCAAGAAATCGCGGCTCGGGGCCGACCGGGCGACAGTGGGCTTTGTCTGGTTGATCCTCATCACACCGCTGTCCATGACGGGCAGCATCGTTGGATCGGCCATGCTTGCCATTGTTGCCGACGCCTGCCTGAACTGTTTCGTGTGGAAAGTGCATCCATGTGCGGTCGCAGGAGGCCCTCATGACTGAGCTTTCGGGCTACGTGTTCTCGCCGCTGCGGGAGGGAGACTTCACCCTCTACCGCGGCACTGGCCGCGGCCTGGCGCCGGTCCTGCTTGTCACCGCGGCAGATGCCTCGCTCGCGTGCCTCAAGCGGCTCGAACACGAATATGCGCTCAGCGCCGAACTTGATTCGGCTTGGGCGGCGCGACCCGTCGCGCTGTCCCGCTACAACGACCGCTTGACGTTGGTGCTCGAGGATCCTGGCGGCGAACCTCTCGATCGACTGCTCGGGAGACCGTTGGACATGACGGAATTTCTGCGCATCGCGCTTGCGCTCGCGGGCGCGCTTCGGCAAGTGCATGAGCGCGGACTGATTCATAAAGACATCAAACCGGGAAACATTCTGTTGGACAAGGCAAGCGGCGGCGTTTGGCTCACCGGCTTCGGCATTGCTTCCCGCCTGCCTCGCGAGCGTCAAAACCCGGACATGCCCGAGATGATCGCCGGAACACTGGCCTACATGGCGCCGGAACAGACCGGCCGGATGAACCGCTCGATCGACTCCCGCAGCGATCTGTACGCTCTGGGCATCACCTTCTACGAAATGCTCACGGGGACGCTGCCCTTCACCGCCACCGATCCGATGGGGTGGGTCCATTGCCAGATCGCTAGGCAGCCGACGCCGCTCAGCGAGCGCGCCACAGTTCCCGGGCCGCTATCGGCGATCGTGATGAAGTTGCTGGCGAAAACCGCCGAGGATCGATACCAGAGTGCCGCGGGCGTCGAAGCCGATCTCCGGCGGTGCCTGACGGATTGGGCGTCGCATGGCCGCATCGACCCGTTCGCGGTGGGCTCGCACGACGCATCGGACCGGCTCATGATCCCCGAGCGGTTGTATGGGCGCGAGCGCGAGATCGACACCCTGCTCGCGGCCTTCGATCGAGTCGTGGTCAACGCCACGCCGGAACTCGTACTCGTGTCCGGCTACTCCGGGATCGGCAAGTCCTCCGTGGTGAACGAGCTGCACAAGGTGCTCGTCCCGCCGCGTGGCCTGTTCGCCTCAGGCAAGTTCGACCAGTACCAGCGCGACATCCCGTATGCCACCCTGGCTCAAGCCTTCCAGAGTCTCCTGCGCCCGCTTCTGGGCCAGAGCGAGGAGCAACTGGACCGGTGGCGGGAGGCCCTGAGCAACGCACTCGGCCACAACGGTCAGCTCATCGTGAACCTTGTTCCTGAACTGGAGCTTGTGATCGGAACACAGCCGCCCGTCCCGGAACTGCCCGCGCAGGAGGCGAAGAACCGCTTCCAGATGGTTTTCCGGCGCTTCCTCAGCGTATTCGCGCGCAAGGAGCACCCGCTCGCGCTGTTTCTTGACGACTTGCAGTGGCTTGACACGGCGACGCTCGACCTGATCGAGCACCTGGTGACGCACCCGGAGGTGCGGCATCTGCTGGTGGTCGGGGCCTACCGGGACAACGAGGTCGGCCCCGACCACCCTCTGCGGCGCACGCTCGAGGCGATCCGCGCCGCCGAAGCGAGGGTGCATGAGATCGCGCTTGCGCCGCTCGGACTCGACGATGTTGGCCGGCTCGTTGCCGCTGCCCTGCGCTGTGAGTTGAAGCGCGCGATGCCCTTGGTGCGTCTGGTACAGGAAAAAACCGGCGGCAATCCGTTCTTCGCGATCCAGTTCCTCACGACGTTGGTCGAAGAGAGCCTGCTCACCTTCGACCCGGTCGCGTCAGCCTGGGCATGGGACATCGATCGCATCCGCGCCAAGAGCTACACCGACAACGTGGTGGACCTCATGGCCGGGAAGCTGAAGCGGCTCTCTGCCACCACGCAGGAAGCCCTGAAACAACTCGCCTGCGTGGGCAATGTCGCCGGGATCGCCACGCTGACGCTGGTTCACGCAACCACGGGGAAGGCGATGCACGCGGCACTCTGGGAAGCCGTCCTCGCTGGGTTCGTCCTTCGTGAGGAGGACGCTTACAAGTTCGTACACGACCGGATCCAGCAGGCGGCCTATTCGCTGATTCCCGAGGCGAGCCGTGCCGAAGTCCACCTGCGCATCGGCCGTGTGCTGCTGGCGAGCATGACGGCGGACGAACTCGCCGAGCATGTGTTCGATGTCGCAAACCAGTTCAATCGGGGCGCCGCCTTGCTCACCGAGCGCGATGAGAAAGCGCAGGTGGCAGCAATTAACCTGCGAGCGGGGTGCCGAGCCAAGGCCTCGGCGGCCTATGCGTCGGCGTGCGTGTATCTGACGGCGGGCATGGACCTGCTCGACGACAGTGACTGGAGCAGCCAGTACGAAGTCATGTTCAGCCTGTGGCTCGAACGCGCGGCGTGCGCGTTTCTGACTGGCAACCTGGACCAGGCCGAGCAAGTGATCGAGGCGCTATTGCAGCGCGCGGCGTCAAAAATTGACCAGGCGGCCGCCTGCCATCTGAAGCTCCAGTTTCATGTCGTGAGGTCCGAGAACTCACAGGCCGTCAACAGCACCCTCGCGTGTCTACGCCTGTTCGGGATCGACCTCCCGGCACACCCGACCCAGGAGCAAGTCCAGGCGGAGTATGAGACGGTCTGGCGCAACCTGGCGGAGCGCCAAATCGACAGCCTGATCGACCTGCCTCTGATGAACGATCCGGAACTGCAGGCCGCTATGCGTCTACTTTCGGCCCTGTTCCAACCGGCTTATTTTACCGACTCCCAATTGTTGTGTTTGCTCCTGTGCCGCATGGTGAACATCGGCCTGCAACACGGCGCGAGCGGTGCGTTCGCCCACGCTTGCGGCTCTCTCGGGGTCCTCCTCGGCCCAGTGTTTCACCGTTACTACGACGGTTACCGTTTCGCCAGGTTCGCATGCGATCTGGTCGACAAGCATGGCTTCCTCGCCGACCGGGCAAAGGTTCATGCTGCGATGGGACGAATTGCCGTCTGGACGCAGCCGATCGCGACTGCAAACGAATTTCATCGGGCGGCCGCTCGCACCGCGCTCGAAACGGGAGATCTAACCTGCGCTTGCTACAGCATGGGCCATGTCGTCACCGACCTTCTGTTGCGTAACGACCCGCTCGACGCGGTGTGGCGCGAGTCGGAGCGGACGCTCGACTATGTACGCAAGGCCCGGTTCCGAGACGTTGCGGACATCATCACGAGTCTGCAACGCCTGATCGCGACCCTGCAGGGCCGGACCGCGAGTTTGTCCACTTTCAGCGATGCCCAGTTTGACGAGGCAGCCTTCGAGGCGCAACTGACGGGCGACCGGATGAGCGCGCTGATCTGTGGGTACTGGGTTCTCAAACTGCAGGCACAGTTTCTGGCGGGCGACTACGTGGCCGCCCTCGCCGCCGCCCAACGCGCGCAACCGCTGCTGTGGACCTTAGTCGGCCAGATTATGTGGTTCGACTATACCTACTTCACCGCGCTAACGGTGGCCGCGCTCTTCGAGAACGGTTCCGCCGACGAACGGCAAACATGGCGCGACCTCCTGAAAAAGCACCGCGAACAACTGAGCGAGTGGGCCGATAACTACCCGCCGACTTTCGGCGACAAGCACGCCCTGGTGTCGGCCGAGATCGCGCGGATCGAAGGGCGGCATCTGGATGCCATGAGTCTGTACGAGCAGGCCATTCAATCGGCTCGCGAGCACGGTTTCGTGCAAAACGAGGGCGTGGCCCATGAGGTGGCCGCGCAGTTCTACGCGGCGCGCGGCTTCGGGACCATCGCCCACGCCTATCTGCGTAACGCGCGGTACTGCTATCTCCGCTGGGGCGCGCTCGGCAAGGTGAGGCAACTCGACCAGCGTTACCCACGGCTGCGCGAGGAATCGGCTTCGTTTGCGCCGACCGCGACAATCGGCGCGCCCTTCGAGCACCTTGATGTCGGGACGGTGGTCAAGGCCTCGCAGGCCGTGTCGGGCGAGATCGAGCTCGGCAAGCTCATCGAGACGCTCCTCACGATCGCGGTCGAGCACGCGGGTGCCCAGCGGGGTCTGCTGATCCTTTGCCAAGGCGACAAGCCGCGGATCGAGGCGGAGGCCACCACTAGCCGGGGTAGCGTTGAGGTTACATTGCGGCAGACGGCCGTGACAGCCTCTGAGCTTCCTGAGTCCTTGCTCCACTACGTGATCCGGACGCACGAGAACGTGCTCCTCGACGACGCCGCAGCGCCGACGTTGTTCTCGGCGGATGCATACATGCAGAAAAGGTCGCCCCGGTCCGTGCTTTGCCTGCCGCTTGTCAAGCAAGCCAAACTCGTTGGCGCACTCTATCTTGAGAACAATCTGACTCCGCGTGCCTTCACGTCAGGCTGCATCGCGGTGTTGGAAGTGCTGGCTACGCAGGCCGCTATCTCGCTGGAAAATGCCCGCCTCTATTCCGATCTGCAGCATAGCGAAGCATTCCTGGCTGAAGGGCAAAGCATCAGTTCGACCGGAAGCTTCGGCTGGAACCTTGCAAGTGGAGAACTCTATTGGTCGGATGAAACTTACGAGATCTTTCAATACGACCGAGCGGTAAAGCCTACGGTGGCGCTGGGCCTGCAGCGCGTTCATCCCGACGACCTGGCGTTCGTGCAGGAAGTTATCGCTCGCGCGTCCCGCGAAATGACAAACTTTGATGTTGAGAATCGCTTGTTGATGGAAGACGGTACGGTCAAGACTGTTCACGTGATAGGTCACGCCATGCAGAATTCATCAGGGAGCGTCGAATTTATAGGTGCCGTGATGGACGTCACCAGGCAGAAGTGGACGGAGGCGGAGCGCGCCCGGCTCGAGCAGCGGCTGCGCCAGGCCGAGAAAATGGAAGCGGTCGGGCGGCTCGCCGGCGGCATTGCGCACGATTTCAACAATATCCTGGCGGGTGTGTTCGCCTACGGGGAAATGATCCTTGACGAAGCGCCCGAGGGCTCACCGCTCAGGCGCTATGCGCACAACGTGCTCACCGCCGCATCCCGTGGCCGCGAGCTGGTCGAACAGATCCTCGCCTACAGCCGCAGTCAGCGCGGCAAGCGCGCGCCTGTCGAAGTCGCTCAGGTCGTGGCCGAGACGATCGAGCTGATCCGAGGATCCCTGCCCGTCAACGTTCGCCTCGAAGCGAGCGCCCCCGAGCTGCCGCTTGTCGTCGTCGGCAATGCTACCGAGCTGCACCAGATCGTGATGAACCTATGCAGCAATGCGATTCAAGGCATGCGCACAGGCGGCATCCTGCGGGTGGCACTGGAGGCTGCAGCGTTTTCCGGCGAACAAGCGCTCTCGCACGGAACGCTTGAGCCGGGCCGTTATGTGTGCCTGATCGTCGAAGACAGTGGATCCGGCATGGACGAGGCAACCCTGACTCGCATTTTTGAGCCTTTCTTCACCACCAAGGAGATCGGGCAGGGTACCGGTCTTGGCCTGTCGCTCGTTTACGCAATCGTTGCCGACTCCGGTGGCGCAATCGACGTGAAGAGTACGCCGCAACAAGGGAGTACCTTTGCGATTTACCTGAGGCGCTCGGACGTTGCAGATTTCGGGGAAGGTGAACGCTCGTTCCGGTGAAGTCGAACAAGCTGGAGGGTAGTGCTGCAAGGTGCATAAATTGCAGTGTGAGTGTTCGGGACGAGGCTGCGACGTCATCGTGTTTGTTCTTTTTATCCATCGAATTTATGATCATTGTCGAGCGGGAACCGACGCGACCGACCCTTTGTTCAAGAAACGAGCGGGTGATCGCACCTGTGACCAACGCGGGCTAACTTGCCCGAGATGAGCACTGAAGGGTCATGAATATGCCAGTTCATGCGCCACAGACTGCGTTAGCGCATGTCCTCGCCGTCGACGACGATCCAATTATTCGGCAGGCGATTGCCGACTATCTCAGTCAACACGAGTTCCGCGTCACGACCGTCGCCGACGGGAGCGAGATGCGGACGGTGCTCGCTCGAGACGTGGTCGATCTCGTCGTGCTGGACCTCAAGCTGGTGTCCGAAGACGGAATGGCGCTCGCGCGCAGGTTGCGCGACGAATCGGCGATTCCGATCATCATGCTCACCGGTCGCCGCGAAGAGGCCGATCGGGTCATGGGGCTTGAATTGGGTGCCGACGACTATCTGACCAAGCCATTCAGCCCGCGCGAACTGCTCGCACGGATCCGGGCCGTGCTGCGTCGCCGCCGGCCCGAGATACAACAGGGCCGGCCGGAGGGCATTCGTGCGTATCGTTTCGACGGCTGGGAACTGAACCTCAACACCCGGCGCCTGAGGAGCCCTGATGGCAAGACCGTGCCGCTCAGCAACGGCGAGTTTGGCCTCCTCGTTGCGTTACTGGGGGCGCCGAATCGCATTCTTTCGCGCGACCAGCTTCTCGACATGTCTCGCCTGCACGGCGACGACGTTTACAATCGATCGGTCAACACGCAGATCCTGCGGCTGCGGCGAAAGCTCGAGACCGATCCGGCGAACCCGCGATACATCTGTACGGAACGCGGCGCCGGGTACGTGTTTAGCGTACGGGTTGAGATTATCTATTGACACTCAACCTGCAAGCCGACAGGCACACATCGTCGGTATGCATGTCCTTCTCCTTCAAGCACGTTCACGTATGGTGTGATCACCAACCCGCGAATGACCTGTTGTGGCGCCATGCCGTCGCCGCCGCGTGTGGATGCGCGACAGGCTCACGGCGAACGCTCACAGGCACAGCCTTCGTGCGACCTTTGCCTTTGAAAAAGTTTGGATGCGTGCGATTACCTACGGATGGCAAACCAGCTGCGTTGGGTTGCATCTGTAATGCGCATTGACCGCCTGGGCGTTCCTAAGCACCGTCCCACGGAGTTCTTTGATTTCCGGGCGGCACCCTCGCACGGCACTTTCCCCTCAAGGTTACGGCTGTAACCTGGCTTCCAATTCCGGTAACCGGCGCGTAATCGGGCGGACGGAAATTGTGCACGTGGATGGCACGCTGAACGATCTGAAATTGAAGGTCTTTATAGGAGAATTGGCATGGCAAGCGTTCAACGCGAATGCGCAGCGCTTCGACGCGATGATCACCGGTCAGACAATGCCGGGTTTCACCAGAATCAGAAGTATTGTCAGTCATGAACCTTCGGCACCTGCAATTCTTCGTCATGCTGACGGACGAACTGAATTTCAGCCGCGCTGCAGAACGTCTTCACGTCGCGCAGCCGGCGTTGAGCCGGCAGATCAGTTTGCTGGAACAACGCCTCGGTGCACAACTGTTCGACCGCAGCGGCCGTCCGTTGAGGCTGACGGAAGCGGGGCATTATTTCAGTGCCGAGGCGCGTCAGCTACTGGCCAGCTATGAGCGAGCCACGCTCGCCACGCGTGAGATAGGGTGTGGCAAACGGAGTTGGCTAGGCGTTGGCTTCACGCGCTCGGCGATGTATAGCGTGTTGCCCACAGCGCTCAAGGCCTTCGACCGCACTCATCCTGATGTCGAACTCAAACTGTTCGAGATGCTCACCGAAGAACAGGCAGATGCGCTGCATGAACACCGCATCCACGTCGGCATTGGACGGCAGGCGCAAACCGCAGCAGGGTGTTCCTCGCTACTGCTGCTGCGTGAACGCGTGATGATTGCGCTGGCCCAGGATCACCCGCTGGCGGGCAACAAGGCCGTGCGCATCGCGCAGCTGGCGCAGTCACCGCTTGTGCTCTATCCGAAGCATCCCAACGCCCGCTTCTCGCGCTTTATCGAATCGTTATACCTGGACGCGGGAGTGACGCCCCGCGTCGCGCACCATGCCTATGAGATTCAGACCGCAATTGCGCTGGCGGGGGGCGGACTTGGTGTCACTTTCGTCGGTGAATCGGTTGCGCGCCATCGTCGCCCGGATGTGGTCTACCGGCCGCTGCAAGGCGTCGGCGCGTCCCGGACCACCACGCTGACAGCGAGTTTCCGGAGTGACGATCTCACGCCCCATTTGCATGCATTCCTTAAAACGCTGGCGCCGCGCGACAGCATTCCCGGGGCGCCGGCACCCAACTCTATAAGAAAAAAGACATAGAAGCATAACAAGCTGGTCTTGGACCGTCCCCCGACGGATTCGTAACATGACCCGACGTATCTTCCGTCGCGAACCGACGTCGAGACGGGCACGTGCGGGCAATCAGTCGATCTTTATTTATTGGAGAATTTCAATGTCGATGACCGTAGCGGAGCAGTTTGTCGAGGTACTGGTGGCTGCAGGCGTCAAGCGGGTGTACGGCATCGTTGGCGATAGCCTCAACGGCTTGACCGACGCGATCCGCCGTCACGGCGGAATCGAGTGGATCCACGTGCGGCATGAGGAAGTTGCCGCGTTCGCCGCGGGTGCCGAAGCCCACCTGACGGGTTCGCTCACGGTCTGTGCCGGCAGTTGCGGGCCCGGCAACCTGCATCTGATCAATGGCCTTTTCGACTGCCATCGCTCGGGAGTTCCAGTGCTGGCGATCGCCGCGCATATTCCGTCTCGGGAAATCGGCAGCGACTACTTTCAGGAAACCCATCCGGAGTCGTTGTTCAAGGAGTGCAGCCACTACTGCGAACTGATCTCGAGCGCCAACCAGATGCCGCGTACGCTGGAGACCGCGATTCGCGAGGCGACCGGCAAGCGCGGCGTGGCGGTGGTCGTTATCCCGGGCGACGTCGCGTTGCAGCAGGCGGTTGATGCGCCACCGCCCTCGGCCTTGGGTCTGCTGCCGCCACAGGCGGTCGTCACGCCGGCCGAAGCCGATCTTGACCGGCTGGCCGCGATGCTCAACGGGCAGGGCCGCGTGACCATGTTGTGCGGGTCGGGTTGCGCGGGTGCGCATGATGAGGTGGTGGCGCTGGCCGAGCGGCTCAAGGCACCGATCGTGCACGCGTTGCGCGGCAAGGAGCACGTCGAATGGGACAACCCGTACGACGTAGGCATGACCGGCCTGATCGGATTCTCATCGGGCTACTACGCAATGCTCGATTGCGATCTGCTGCTGATGCTGGGAACGGACTTTCCCTATAGCCAGTTCTATCCTCGCAAGACGGGCACGCGCATCGTCCAGATCGACATCCGCCCTGGTAATCTCGGGCGCCGCACGCCGATCGATCTGGGCATTGTCGGCGACGCGAAGGCGACGCTCACGGCGCTCATGCCGAAACTGCAGGAGAAGACCGACGCCGCGCATCTTACGCAGGCGCAGCAGCATTACCGGAAGGCGCGCAAGGATCTCGACGCGCTGGCGCAGAGCAGTGCCAGGAAGTCGTTGATCCATCCGCAGCAGGTTGCCAAAGCCATCAGTGACCATGCAACGGAAGACGCGGTGTTTACCTGCGATGTTGGCTTACCGACGGTATGGGGCGCGCGCTACCTCGCGATGAACGGCAAGCGCCGGCTGATAGGGTCGTTCTGGCACGGCTCGATGGCCAACGCCATGGCGCAGGCGATCGGCGCACAGGCGGCCTTTCCCCACCGCCAGGTGATCTCCATGTCGGGCGACGGCGGTTTCGCGATGCTGATGGGCGATTTCCTGAGCCTTGCGCAACTCGGCCTGCCGGTCAAGGTGGTGGTCTTCAACAACGGCGCGCTCGGCTTCATCGAACTCGAACAGAAGTCCACATCGTTCGTGCCGATCGGCACCGAGCTGAACAACCCGAATTTCGCCGCGATGGCCGAAGCCGTAGGTATCCGCGGTATCCGCCTTGAAAAGCCAGACGATGTCGAGCCCGGCATCGCCGCGGCGTTCGACCACAACGGTCCGGTGTTGATCGACGCGGTTGTCAACCGGATGGAGCTGGCGATGCCCCCCGCGGTCAACCTCGAAATGGCAAAGGGGTTCTCGCTTTATATGGTCAAGGCAATCCTGAACGGACAAGCGGACCAGGTGATCGATCTCGCGCAAACCAACCTGTGGCGCTAGGGGAGTGAAATGGACACCACCGCACTCATGCTGTCGAGACTGCAATTCGCCTTCACCGTATCGTTCCACATCATCTTCCCGTCGTTCACGATCGGACTGGCGGCGTGGCTGACGGTACTCGAAGCGCTGCATCTGATCATCGGGCGGCCCGCGTACCGCCGGGTATTCGACTTCTGGCTGAAGATCTTCGGGATCGCATTCGGCATGGGCGTGGTCTCCGGGATCGTGCTGGCTTTCGAGTTCGGCACGAACTGGAGCGAACTCTCGCGGCTTTCGGGGCCGATTCAGGGGCCGCTGTTGTCCTATGAGACTTTTACGGCGTTCATGCTGGAGGCGTCGTTTTTCGGCGTGCTGCAGTTCGGCAAGAGCAGGGTGAGGCCGGGCTTCTACCTGTTTTCCACCGCGATGGTCGCGCTCGGCACGACGCTCTCGGCGTTCTGGATCATGGTGAACAATAGCTGGATGCAGTATCCGGTGGGCTACATCATCCAGGGTGGCGTCTACGTGCCGGACGACTGGTTGAAGATCATCTTCAGCCCCGTCGTCTGGGTGCGGTTTCCTCATATGTTGCTGGCGGCTTACGTTACTGGAGCGTTTTGTGTGGCCGCGACCGGTGCGTGGTACACGCTGCGCAGGATGTGTCCCGCCGAAGCACGCATCATGCTGCGCATGGGTCTTCTGCTCGCGGCGATCCTCGTACCGGTTCAACTGCTGTTCGGACATCTGGTCGGTGATTATGTGCACCGCTATCAGCCCATCAAGTTTGCAGCGATCGAGGCGCGCTGGCACGACGAACAACCCGCATCCGAAGTTCTGCTTGCGTGGCCCGATGCCGCCCACGAAAAGAACGACTATGCGATTTCGGTGCCGGTGCTGGGCAGTCTGATTGGGTCGATGACGCTCGATTCGAAAGAGGTCGGTCTCACCGACTTCCCACGCAGCGAGCGTCCGCCGATCGTCATTCCATTCTTTGCATTCCGGGTCATGGTGGGTTGCGGTCTCATCATGCTGCTCGTTGCGTGGGGCGGCACCTTGCTATCGCTCAAGGAGCGCCTGCTGCAGCGGCGCGCGTTGCTGTGGACGGTATTCCTGTGCTTTCCGCTGCCTTTCGTCGCGACGCTCACCGGCTGGTTTACCGCGGAGGTGGGACGGCAACCGTGGACCGTCTATGGGCTGCTGCGCACCGCTGACGCGCTTACGCCGTTCCTGACGCCGCGCGCAGCCGCGGGTTCGTTGCTGGTCTTCTGTGCGACCTACGTCTTCATCTTTGCCTTTGGCACGTTCTACATTTACAGGCTGCTCAAAGGAGGACCTGCCGAAGATCTGCTGCACACGCCGCCTGCTGCCTTGCCGAACCGTCCGCTTTCAGTGGCGACGGATCTGTCGTCGACGGTCAAATGATCTGGGAGACGCTCAAATGATCCTCTACTGGTCGCTGATACTCGCCTTTAGCATCTTGCTGTACGTGTTGCTCGACGGTTTCGACCTCGGTGTCGGCATGCTGTTCGGCCTGACCCGGGACGAAACGCGACGGCGCCATATGCTGGCCGCCGTGTCGCCGCTGTGGGACGGCAACGAGACGTGGCTGATCGTGGCCGGCGTCGTGTTGTGGGGGGCTTTCTCCGTCGCCTACTCGTTGCTGGTCTCCGCATTCTATGTGCCTGTGATGCTGATGCTCGCCGGCCTGATCTTTCGCGGTGTCGCCTTCGAGTTCCGTGGCAGGGCTCGCCGTACGCGGGCGATCTGGGACGTTGGCTTCGTATTGGGTTCGCTCGTCGCCGCCTTCATGCAGGGCGCAATGGTCGGCGCACTGGTCAAAGGGCTGCCGGTCGTCAACGGCCGCTTTACCGGCGACGTCATGACGTGGTGCAGCAGTTTCTCGGCACTGTGCGGTGTGGCGTTATGCGCCGGCTACGCTCTGCTCGGTGCGAGCTGGGTTGTCAGGAAATGCGAGGCAGACGCGCGCGACGCTGCGTATCGTGCGATTGCACCCTTGCTTCTGGTGATGCTCGTTCTGCTGATCGTGCTGTTCTTTCATGCACTTCATGAAAACCTCGCGATCATGCACCGCTGGCTCGATCGCCCCTATCTTTTCCTTGTACCGTTGATCGCGCTCTGCGCCATCGTAGGCACTCTGATGGGCGTCAGACGGCGCCGCGACGACCAGCCGTTCCTCATGATCGTGCTGCTGTTCATCTGCGCGTACGCGATGCTGGCTATCTCGTTCTGGCCGTACATGGTCCCGTTCTCGCTCACTGTGGCAGCCGCCGCGAGTCCGCATGCCAGCCTGGCCTTCATGTTCTGGGGAGAGGGTCTGTTCATCTACCCGTTGATGCTGGGCTATACGGCCTACAGTTATCACGTCTTCAAGGGCAAGGTCGACCTGACTTCAGGACACTACTGACACGCGGATGGAAGCGCCGCGCCGGATTACGGATGTAACTCAACCTGTGTGATTTGCAATCTGGCGGCAACCGCAGGCCAGGAAACTTGAGCACAAGACGAGTTCAGCCGCTTCATCCCACTGGAATTCATCCCGCCACCGGAGACACCATGAAAGTCGCCTTGTTCGTTCCATGTTTTATCGACGCCTTCTTTCCGGACGTCGGTGTCGCAACACTCGAGCTTCTCGAGCGTTTTGGTTGTGATGTCGACTTTCCACTCGAACAGACCTGCTGCGGACAGCCGATGGGCAATAGCGGTTGCGAGAAAGACGCTGCTGCCACTGAAGCGCTGTTCGTCAAGAACTTCTCCGGCTACGACTACATCGTGGCGCCGAGCGGGAGCTGCGTGCACCACGTGCGCGATCATATGACGGCCGTCGAATCGACAGCGCAAAGCAGGGCAGTGCGTGCCAATACCTACGAGTTAGTCGAGTTTCTGCACGACGTGCTGAAGGTCGACGCACTTCCGTGGGCCGAGTTTCCGCATAAGGTCGGGCTGCATAACAGTTGCGGAACGCTGCGATCGTTGCGCACCGCGAAGATGTCGGAGATTGAGGAGCCGTTCTTCTCGAAACCGCTATCGCTGCTGAAGAAAGTCAAGGGAATCGAGTTCGTTATGCCCGCCCGGCCTGACGAATGCTGCGGATTCGGCGGCACGTTCTGCGTGACTGAGGAACCCGTCTCTGCGCGGATGGGCCAGGACAAGGTGCGCGATCACAAGCAGGCCGGCGCCGAATACATCGTATCCGCCGATTCGTCGTGCCTGATGCACCAGAAAGGCTGCTCGGAACGGCTCGGCCTTGATCTGAAGTTTATCCATATCGCCCAGATTCTCAATGGAGCCCGCTCATGAAACGTGTCGACCACGTAAAGGCGTCGCGCGAATTTATCGCCGACGAAAAGCACCTCGAGTTTCACGACAAACGCCTGTGGACTCTGCGAACCTTGCGGGACGAGGCCGCGCACGGCATCGAAGAATGGGAACAATTACGCTCGCTTGCATCAGGGATCAAGGAACATACGCTGACGCACCTCGCCGACTACCTCGAAGAATTCGAGCGCAACGCGACGAACAACGGCGTGATCGTGCACTGGGCAAAGGATGCGGAAGAGCACAATCGCATCGTGCACGAGATTCTTGAAAGCCACGGCGCGAAGACGCTTGTCAAAAGCAAGTCGATGCTGACCGACGAATGCGGAATGCGCGAGTACCTCGAACCGCGCGGCATCACGGTCGTGGAAACCGACCTGGGCGAACGGATCCAGCAGCTCGATCATCAGCACCCCGCGCATATCGTCGTGCCGGCAGTTCATAAGCTTGCATCGGACGTCTCCAGAGTGTTTGCGAAGACACTCGGAACCGACCCGGACAACGACGACGTGCATTACCTTGCCGAAGCGCAGCGCGATGCGACCCGGCCGCTGATCCTGAACGCCGAAGCCGGGATGACCGGCTGCAATTTCGCGGTCGCGGAAACAGGCGGTATCACGGTGTGTACGAACGAAGGCAATGCCGATCTCAGTGCAAACGTGCCGTCGCTGCATATTGCATCGATCGGCATCGAGAAGGTGATTCCGAAGCTCGAGCACCTCGGGGTATTCATTCGCATGCTGTCGCGCAGCGCACTCGGCTCGCCGATCACGCAGTACACATCGCACTTTCGCGGCCCGCGCAGAGGCGGCGAAATGCACTTCGTGCTGGTCGACAACGGCCGCTCGGCACGGCTTGCAATGGACGACTTCTGGTACTCGCTGAAGTGCATCCGCTGCGGCGCCTGTATGAATACGTGTCCGGTTTACCGGCGCAGCAGCGGCCTGAGTTACGGCGGAGTTTACTCCGGGCCGATCGGTGCGATTATCAATCCGACCTTCGATCTGAAAAAATACAGCGCGCTGCCGTTTGCTTCGACAATGAACGGTAGCTGCACGAACGTTTGCCCGGTCAAGATCAACATCCACGAACAGATCTACAAGTGGCGCCAGATTGTTGCCGAGCAGCATGAGCTGCCGTTCGTGAAGACGCAGGCAATGAAAGTCGCGGGGAAAGTGCTGGCCGAGCCGGCACTGTATCGCGCGGCGATCAAGGCAGCGGACACCGCCGTTGCCAAGTTGCCGCGTGCCTTCATCTACAACCCCTTTAATGCGTGGGGCAAGCAACGGGAAGTGCCGGACGCGCCCGAGCAAACCTTCCGCGACTGGTACCTGAAAAACAGGAAAGCAAAATGAGCAGCCGAAACGCTATTCTCGCAAGTCTGCGCAGCGCGCAGCGCACGCCGGCCACGCTACCCGACGTGCCCATGTTCGATGCCGGCCTGCCACCGGCACTGGAAAAATTCAAGGAAACGTTCGCCAGCATGGGTGGCATCTGGGCGGACAGGTCCGCGGACGGTGATCTCGAAGCGCAGATCCGCGCGCGCTTTCCGGACGCGAAAGTGATCTGCTCGGCCGTGCCCGAAGTGGCGGGTACCCGACGCATCGAACAGGTCCGCGATCCGCACGAACTGAACGATGTCGATGTCGGCATCGTCCGGCCGCTGTTTGCGGTCGCCGAAACCGGGTCGATCTGGCTCAGCGAAGCGCAGTATCAGGTCAATGCCCTTGGGTATCTGTCACAACACCTCGTTGCGTTGCTGGATCCTGCGGACATTGTCGGTAATCTGCACCATGCGTATCACCGGTCCGACTTCTTCGCTGCGAATTACGCGGTGCTGATGAGCGGGCCCTCGGCGACCGCTGACATCGAGGGTGTCCTGATTCGCGGGGCACAGGGGATTCGGTCTTTAACGGTGATTCCGGTGGCGCGTGGGGCAGGCTGACGGAGGCTGGCGCGCGTGGATGCTCTCGTCTTCATATGAACGTTGATCCGGCGGTGCGCGCAAAGCCCAGCGGTTGTGGCGGCAGGACGGCGCTTATGAGGCCGCTGCGCTCAGTTTGTCGACGCTCGCTGCGAAGATGTAGCCGGCACCGCGTTCGGTCTTGATGTAGGCAGGATGCGATGGATCCTCTTCAATCTTGCGGCGCAGCCGGAGAATCTGGACATCGATCGACCGGTCGTACACGTCGTCGTAAAGCCGGCTCGCTTCGAGTAGCTGCTCGCGCGTGAGAATCCGGCCCGGAGAAGCGAGAAACGCGTTGAGCAGGCAGAACTCGCCATTAGTCAGCTCGACGCGCTTGCCGTCCGGCGATGTCAGCCGGCGCGTGCCGATATTCAGTTCCCATCCGGCGAAGCGGTACGCGCGCGCGTCGACCTGACGTCCTGTCAGCGACTGCGTGGCCGCTGTGCGCCGCAACACCGTGCGGATGCGAGCCAGCAGTTCGCGCGGGCTAAATGGTTTGGTCAGGTAGTCGTCGGCGCCGAGTTCGAGTGCCATGACGCGGTCGGCCTCGTCGAGGCGGCCTGATACAACGATGATGGGCAGCGATGACTGCTCGCGTAGCCGACGCGCGATTTTCATCCCATCCTCGCCCGGCATCCGCAGATCGAGTACGACCAGGTCGATCGCGTATTCCGCCAACGCGGCGGTCATTTCCTGGCCATCGGCGGCGACGGTCACCTTTAAGTCGTTGTCCGTCAGATACTCGCAAATGAGATTGCGAATGGCTGGATCGTCGTCCACTGCAAGCACATGTGGAAGATTAGACTCGCTCATCACCGGAAGCCTCGTTGCAAAGCGGGAACGCGGCGCTGTCGTGCTGCCACGTGCGGTGGACTAGCGATCGCCCGCCGGATGGCACATTATAGCGACGGATTGACGCGAGCACAGAACCCGTCGCGGACCGGGCCGAGCGATGGTCCGCCGGCATCACGAACCCGTGCGTTAAAAATGGGTGCTGCCTGCTAAGGGCGAGCGGCCATCGATCCGGCGCTGAAAAAATCAGACTTGCACGCGTCCACCATCAACGAACAGTTCTATCCCGGTGATATAGCTGGCATCGTCGGAGGCGAGAAAGGAAACCGCCTTGGCGATTTCATCGGTGCTGCCGACGCGGCCAAGTGGTGTCGTTTCGGCAACCTCCTTGCAATAGGCTTCGATCTGTTCGTCGGTCAGCTTGAGTTCGGTCTTGTACGCAGGCGTGACGACGACACCAGGCGCGACCACATTGACGCGGATGTCGCGGCCTTTGAGATCCGATGCCCAGGTGCGTGCGAAGGAGCGCAATGCAGCCTTGGTGGCGGCGTAGACACCGAACGCCGGTACACCTTGTACCGATGTGATCGATCCTGTAATCACGATGGCGCTGCCGGCCCGCATGAACGGCAACGCGCTCTGTACGGTTAGCAAGGTGCCTTTCACGTTGATGTCGAAGTACTTGTCGAATTGTGCTTCGGTGATCTGTCCAAGCGGGGAGAACTCGCCGCCGCCCGCATTGGCAAAGAGAATATCGATCGTTTGATGTTCCGCAGACACCGCGTCGACGACTCTCTTAAGGTCCGCCGCCGACGAAATGTCGCCACGAATCGCGCGTGCCCCGTGCCCGATTTCAGATACCGCCGTGTCCAATTCTGCCTGGCGTCTACCGGTGATAAACACCGTTGCACCTTCGCGAGCGAGGCGCTTGGCGGTAGCGAGGCCGATTCCGGTGCTGCCGCCGGTTACGAGCGCCACCTTTCCCGCATGCTTGGTCGAATGGATGTTGTCGTAGAGGGACGTTGTCATTTCAGGACTCCTGGTTCATCTGTGGATTAATGAGCCCAGCTTAGTTTAAACACCCATGCAGATAAATATGTATATTATGGTTTGTCTATTCACATGAGTGGATAATCGACGAGGTAAATCCATGGACCATCTGCAGGCCATCCGTATTTTTGTTCGCGTTGTCGAGACAGGAGGCTTCGGGCGGGCAGCCCTTTCTCTGAATATGCCCAATGCCACGGCGAGCAAATGGGTCCAGTCACTGGAAGCGCATCTTGGCGTAAAACTGCTGGAGCGCAATACGCGGCGGGTCAGTGTGACGACCTATGGCGCGGCTTACTATGAGCGCATGCGGCAACTTCTCAGCGAGCTCGATGACATCGAGGCTACGCTCGGTCGGGAGGAGGCGAGCCCGCGCGGCGTGCTGAGAATCGACGCTGGCGGATCGACGGCAAGCGGCATTCTTATTCCCGCTTTGCCAGCCTTTCTTGAACGTTATCCGGACATACAGGTTCAACTAAGCGTCACTGACCGTACCGCGGATCTTGTCGCCGAAAACATAGACTGTGCAATTCGAAGTACAGCCGACGATCCGGATCTTGTGACGCATCCGATCGGGAAGCTTGTATGGACCACATGTGCGAGTCCCGCTTATCTTGCGAAGTACGGCACACCGAAACATCCTCAGGAAATCGTGGATAACAACCTGCCTGTTGCGGGATATTTTTCCGCCAGTACGGGTGTGACGCAGCCCCTTATGTTTCGCCGGGACGAGGAGACGATCACGCTTGGCCGCGTACGTAATGACGTTCTTGTCAGCGAGAGCAATTCACACATTGCAACTGCACTGGCCGGTTTGGGGATCGTCCACACGTTGGACTTCATGGCTCGTCCGTTCATCAAGCAGAGGAAACTTGTACCCATTCTCACGCGATGGCGGCCGGACCCGCTTGAGGTCTATATCGCGTATCCGCCTAGCCGACGATATAGCACCAAGGTGAGGGTGTTTGCGGATTGGGCCGCTGCATTGTTCGCGTCTGCGTGACTTATGACTTGCGGCCCGTTTTCTTTTTTTGATCATAGATCGAAGCACCGGTTTCGACAGGTATAAACGGTGCTTGAAAGCGATCGATCAGAAAGTCGATGAATGCGCGGGCGCGGGCCGTCTGGTTTCGCTGGCTCGGATAGTAGACGAAGAGGTCGGCTGAGGGCAGCACCGTTTCCGGCAAGACCAGTTTGAGCCGCCCACTTTGGACGTATTTCGCCAGATCCCATTCGGAACGAATCAATATCCCATGCCCGTCGAGTGCCCACCGCAGCACGATATCGCCATCGTTGCTCGATAGCGCGCCTTTGACTTTCAACGCTTCGGTGTGGTCCCCCTGCATATACCGCCACACGCCATAGGCATCATCGTTCTGACGATGAATGATGCAACGGTGCCGAACGAGATCCTCTACGCACTCCGGTGTCCCGAAACGCTCGAGGTATTTCGGGGAGGCGCAAAGAAAGCGACGATTGCTCATGATACGCCGGGCGCTAAGCCGGCTGTCAGGGAGTTCGCCAAAACGAATCGCCATATCGAACGCCTCCTCCACCAGATCGATGGGCCGGTCGGTCACCTCAAACTGGATCTCCACGTTGGGAAAACGCTTCGCGAATTCGGACACAAGCGGCGCGATGGTCGTGCGCCCGAAGCCGAGCGTCGCATTGACGCGTAGCAGTCCGTGGGGATCGGATCGAGCCCCCGATATCTCGTCCTCCATCTGCCGGACTTGCCCGACGATCTGTGTCGCGTAGCGCAGGTAAGTCTCGCCCTCGGGCGTCAGGCTGACACTCCGCGTTGTCCGGTTGACTAACCGCGCCCCCAGTCTTTGTTCCATCAGCCCCAGGCGTTTGGTCGCGGCCGGCGGGGTGAGATCGAGCGCCCGCGCCGCTCCCGACAAGCTTTTGAGTCTGGCGAGGAGGATGAAAAACTCGAAGTCGGATGCTGAGTCAGTCGTCACTTCAGTTGTTCACCAAAAGTAAAAAATGAAATGAATCCAAGTGAATTCTAATCCCTCCTTTCGCGGATAAGCTAGTTTCCATTGCAGCGGGACGCATGCAAAACGTGCCCAAAACTCAGGAGACCCCGTCATGAGAATCGTTGAAATCCGCGAAAAAACTGTTCCGATCAGCTCCCCGATCCGGAATGCCTACATTGACTTCAGCAAGATGACGCTGAGTCTCGTCGCCGTGGTGACGGATGTCATCCGGGACGGAAAACCGGTCGTGGGTTATGGCTTCAATTCCAACGGCCGCTACGGCCAGGGCAAGCTGATGCGCGAGCGCTTCATTCCGCGCATTCTTGAAGCCGATCCCGCCACGCTCGTCAACGATGCCGGCGACAACCTCGATCCGCACAAGATCTGGGCGACCATGTTCACGAACGAAAAGCCGGGCGGTCACGGCGAGCGCTCGGTCGCCATCGGCACGATCGACATGGCGATCTGGGATGCGGTGGCGAAGATCGAAGGCAAGCCGCTGTTCCAGTTACTGGCCGACCGTTACGGCAATGGCCAACCCGATCGCAAGATCTTCGTGTACGCGGCGGGTGGTTACTACTACCCGGGCCAGGATCACGAGAAGCTGAAAGACGAAATGCGCAGCTACATCGACCGAGGCTATACGGTTGTGAAGAAGAAGATCGGCGGCGCTTCGCTCGATGAAGATCTGCGCCGCATCGACTCGATCCTGAGCGTACTCGGCGACGGTCAGAAACTCGCCGTCGATGCCAATGGCCGCTTCGACCTTGACACCGCGATCCAGTACGCGAAGGCACTCTCGCAATACGACCTGTTCTGGTACGAAGAACCGGGCGACCCGCTCGACTACGAATTGCAGGCGACGCTGCGCAACTACTACGACAAGCCGATGGCAACTGGCGAAGACCTGTTCTCGATGCAAGACGCACGCAACCTGATCCGTTACGGCGGCATGCGTCCGGATCGCGACTGGTTGCAGTTCGACTGCGCGCTGAGCTATGGCCTGGTGGAGTATCTGCGCACGCTCGACATGCTGCGTCAACACGGCTGGTCGCCGAGCCGCTGTATTCCGCACGGCGGGCACCAGATGTCGTTGAACATTGCGGCCGGACTCGGTCTGGGTGGCAATGAATCTTATCCGGACCTGTTCCAGCCTTATGGCGGCTTTCCCGACGGCGTGAAGGTGGAGAACGGCTTCATCACCATGCCGGATCTGCCTGGCATCGGCTTCGAAGGAAAAGCGGATCTTTTCGCCGAAATGCAAAAGCTGTCCGCATAAGCCTTCAAACGGCAAAACGCGCCGACAAAAGCGTCGGCGTAGCGTTCATAAGAATAGACAAAAGGAACGCACGCGAAATCAGTCCGTGCTCGCCGCAGCGGTAGATCCCGCTGCGGCGGCTGGTGCTGAATTTCATTAAAAGATGCCACGCATAGGAGACAGTCATGCGGGTTTCAAAGATCGGAAAATCTCTTTCCAAGCTCTACGTACAGGTTCTGATTGGCATTGTTGCCGGCGTCCTCGTCGGCCATTTCTATCCTGACATCGGTTCTCAGCTCAAACCTCTCGGAGATCTGTTCATCAAGCTGATCCGGATGCTGCTTGCGCCGATCATTTTCGCGTCTGTTGTCGTCGGCATTGCCCGCATGAACGACCTTCATGCGGCCGGTCGCGTTGGCGTCAAGGCGGTTGTTTACTTTGAAATTGCATCGACGATTGCGCTTGCTGTTGGCCTTGTAATCGTGAACGTCATCAAGCCGGGCAGTGGTATGAACATTGACCCCGCGCATATCGACAGTTCGGCCATTTCCAGCTACACCCATGCGGCACAGCAGCACGGCATGCTTGAGTTCTTCATGAGCATTGTTCCGAACAGCATTGTCGGAGCGTTCGCAAATGGAGATATCCTGCCCATCATCTTCTTTTCGCTTCTGCTCGCCATCTCTCTCGCCAGGCTTGGTCCCCGCACTGTGCCGTTCGTCGACATGCTCGACATGTTCCTTCAGGGCATGTTCGGTGTCGTACGAATCGTGATGTATGTCGCGCCCATCGGTGCCTTTGGCGGCATGGCATTTACCATCGCGAAGTACGGAATTGGCACGCTCGCATCGTTCGGCCAACTGATGCTGTGCCTCTACCTGACCTCGATCTTCTTCGTGGTCGTTGTGCTTGGTTTTGTCATGCGGATGAGCGGACTGTCGCTGTGGAAGTTTCTCCGCTACATCAAGGACGAGATCTTCATTACTCTCGGTACCGCTTCGACTGAAGCGGTGCTCCCGCAGATGCTCATCAAAATGGAGAAGCTGGGGTGTTCACGCCCCGTGGTCGGGATGGTGCTGCCTACGGGCTATACCTTTAACGCCGATGGCACGGCGATCTACCTGACTATGGCCTCGATGTTCGTCGCGCAAGCGATGAATATCCACTTGACGATCGGCGATCAGTTGCTGCTCCTCGGTGTGTTGCTGCTGACATCCAAAGGGTCTGCGGGTGTGGCCGGAGCCGGATTCGTCGCGCTGGCTGCTACGCTGGCCTCGATGCACAAAATCCCTGTGTCTGGACTGGTGCTGCTGCTAGGCGTCGATCGCTTCCTCAACGAAGCTCGTGCCGTCACAAACTTGATCGGCAACGGGGTAGCGACGATTGTCGTCGCTCGATGGGAGGGGGCGCTCGATATGAACAAGGCCCGCGCGATGCTCAACCGTACCGACGTGAGCATCGATGCGTTGGAGTCCGCCGACGAGACGCCGGCGGATCGGACGCCTCCGAAAGACGCTGTTATTCGGCCCCACACGCATTGAATCGTCGAGGCAACTTGATGCTGAGCAGATTCCTTCGCCGCGAGTAGCGCAACGCTGACGCAAGCACTCGTAGAAACACATCCTTGGCGTATGGCCGATCCATGCACGTCGTGCGATCTTCGCCCCCAAAACACCTCGGCGTGTTCCTACAAGCGCTTGCGGCAACCGTCTACGAAGAAACGCGAACGGCAAGACTGCGGATACAGAGAGGGTGATCCCGGCCGAATCATGTAGCCCCGCGCTCTGTGACCTCGAGATTCTGTCATCAACCGTATAACGAATTTATAAAACCGAGGGGTGTGTACCGTAAATTCAGCATATCTAGGCGCACGTCTCGCCATTCCACTCGACCCACATACCTTCTTTATCAAGAAGCCCGCGCTTTATACAACGGCTTTAGATACAGCTCGATATCATCGCTCCGCTTGACGCCGCTGCTTCACAGCCAGGCGTCATTCTTCGGAGAAAAATCATGTTTGAAATTGGCAAAGAGTATTCCCGGGAAGACATTCACAGGGTGACGGGAGGATGCAAGCAGGCATTCTTGCCTACGAAGGGCGGCAAGGTCGTCGCTGCGCGATTGCGTCAGGACCTCAACCCCTATGCCCCAGATGTGATCGTCTGCGATAGCAGCGCCGCTGCACGTGCGGCCGGCCGGACGCTCGCGCGACAGACCGAGCCGCTTCCTATTTTTGTCCGAACAGCAACTGACCGATTCCGTTACATGGGCGAGTACGTCACCGATGAATCGTTCACTGCTCCGCTCGACTACGCCAAATACGTGCAGAACACCGGATTTACGCTTGGTCAGATTTCACGCGTGATCAAGATGAAACGCCGTTGATCTCTACGGCGTTTTCGATTCGTAATCGTTCTTTCGCCGGCTGGGTTGTTGCTCGCACCCAACCGGCGATCATCAATGACGCGACAGACAGCGCTCACTCCTCGCACTTCACATCCTGCCGTCGCACGACGATGATCACCGGGTAGGTGCCGTGCTCGAGTTCCACGCGTGCGACCACAGCCATCGTCGCGTTGTCGACGTCGTCGTACACGCTGACTTTTTCGTTCCGAAGGTTTGTCACGCCGGTACAGGCTGACGCGCGACCTTCGTCGGAGATCTTGCATTGAATCGGGTTGTCAGCAACGTAGCGATATTTGTCCCGGTCGGGGGTTGAAAGGTATTCACGAAAGCTCTGCGCCGATCCACCGACGCCGGTGAGATACCCAATGGCGCACTGCAGTTTGGGTGCGTCGCTGCCCCCGGATGTTTGGGCGGTTGCGATCGTGCTTGCGGTTGCAATGACCGCGGCGAGTGTCAATGCAAGGGGATATCTCATGGCGCAAATCACCGTTGTCGGTTCGAAGTGCTGGATTGTAATGGCATCTTGCCCAACGGGTTCGAAAGCGTTGATGCGTGCGCCGGCGTGAGATCACTGCTGCTTGCGCGGCTTTCCTTTACCCGTGGTTTGCGTGGTTTGCGCGGGGGGTGTGAGCCCCTCGTCACGTTCCCGGCTCCAATGCTCGAGCAGCGTGCGAGTCTGATCGCGGACGGTCGACGTGAGCAGTGCCGCCTTCTCTGCGTCGATGCTCTTCCAGCCGAGCATCGACAGCTTGGACGGATGCGCGAGGTGAAAAATCACCAGTTGCCCATGCAGGCTGAAGGTGCGGATCAAGGTGACCGGATCGTCGGCTGCACGCCCGGAAATTCGCGCCACTAGCGCCACGCTGACATCGTTGAGCGGCTGGCGAATCCGGCAGCCGAAAATCTGCATGGCACTCTGAGGTTCGTGTCCCGCCTGTTCGCGCGCAAAGAACATCCGCCGGCCGGGCTTGCTTGCCTTGACGAAAGCGCTGTGCGCGATCGCTGTCTGAATACCGATGAAGGCGTCGATCAACGCCGGGGTGTCGGCGTTTTCACGCAGCGCTTCCTGCGCGTGTTCGATGGCCGGGCCGAATGTCTCCCATGCGTCGTCGGCGAGCATCTCGACACATGCGCGATACACCCCTTCCTTATTCTCGAAGTAGTACTGCAGCGCGGGCGCGTTGACGCCGGCGCGGGCCGCGATGTCGCGTGTCGACGCGCCCTCGAAACCGTGTTCGCCAAACAGTTCGATCGCCGCCTCGATGATCCGGTGCCGCGTTTCGTCGCCGCGTGCATAGCCGCCCTCCGGCGAGCGACGCAGCTTCTTTGCGGTGCTCATGCATCTTTCTCCATTGCGCGTATTGCGGGAATTCGTAAGAAATATATCACTTGACACAATTTGATCAACTGGAATAATTGTGCCACGTGGAAACAATTGGACCGATACGATGTCAGCGACCGCAGGCTCTCCCTCCCGCCCGATACCCGCCAATGATTCGCCCGCAGCAGGCGCGAGGCGTCCCAGCCGGCGCACGGTGCTGATCGCGCTCGGCGTCGTCGCGCTGATCGTCGGCGCCGTCTGGCTCGCCCGCTGGTGGACCGTGGGCCGCTTCATCGAAAGCACCGACGACGCCTATCTGCAGGCCGACAGCGTCACCGTGGCGCCCAAGATCGCCGGCTACGTTACGGAAGTTTACGTCGCGGACAACCAGGTCGTGAAGCCTGGTGATCCGCTTGTCCATCTCGACGCCCGCCAGTATCAGGTCGCGCTCGACCAGGCGCGGGCCACGATCGATGCGCGCAAGGCCGACATCGAACGCGCGCAGGCCGACATCAAACAGCAGCAATCCAACATTGCGCAGGCCCAGGCGCAGCAACAGGTGGCGCGCGTGAGCGCGCAGCATGCGAGTGACGAAGTGCGCCGCTACGCGCCGCTCGTCGCCACCGGCGCTGAAAGCAGCGAACGGTTGGCGGAATTGACCAGTAGCCGCGATCAGGCGAATGCCACGCTCGCCGCGAATGCGGCGGCGGTCGAGGCAGCACGCTCGCAGATTGGTTCGGCCACCGCGCAGCTCGCGCAGGCGCGCGCGCAGCTCGAAGCCGCCCAGGCCAGCGCGCAGCAATCGCAACTCGATCTCGACAACACCGTGGTGCGCAGTGTCCTCGGCGGCAAGGTCGGCGATCGCACCGTGCGTGTGGGTCAGTACGTGCAACCCGGCACGCGGATGCTCACGGTCGTGCCGGTCCAAAGTACCTATTTGCTGGCGAACTTCAAGGAAACGCAGGTGGGCGGGATGCGCATCGGTCAGCCGGTGGAAATGCACGTCGACGCGTTGCCCGGTCATACGCTGCACGGCGTGATCGACAGTTTCTCGCCCGGCACGGGCTCGCAGTTTGCGCTGCTGCCGCCGGAAAATGCCACGGGTAACTTTACGAAAATCGTGCAGCGGGTGCCTGTGCGGATTCGGATCGACACGGGCACGGAGACGCGCAGCGTGCTCTTGCCGGGGCTGTCGGTAACCGTGGATGTCGACACGCGTTCGGCACGCGATCGTGACGCACGCATCGATAGCGAGAACCATCGTGGCTGAATCGGGAACCACCAGTCCCGCCGCCGTGGCGCCACCCGCACCGCGTGGGGAGGAGCGAGCCAGCGTCGGCGACTGGATCGCCGTCGCCGCAGGCGCGCTCGGTGCCCTGATGGCGACACTCGACATCTCGATCACGAACTCCGCGCTGCCGCAGATCCAGGGCGAAATCGGCGCCACCGGTACGGAAGGCACCTGGATTTCGACCGGCTATCTGATGTCGGAAATCGTGATGATTCCGCTGGCGGCATGGCTTACGCGCGTGTTCGGCCTGCGCAATTTCCTGCTGACGAATTCGGCACTTTTCATTGCGTTCTCGATGATGTGCGGCTGGTCACACACCTTACCCATGATGATCGCCGGCCGCATCGGCCAGGGCTTCACGGGCGGCGCGCTGATTCCGACGGCGCAGACCATCATCCGCACGCGCCTGCCGCTATCGCAGATGCCGGTCGGCATGACCATGTTCGGCTTGATCGTGTTGCTCGGGCCGCTGCTTGGACCGGTTGTCGGTGGCTGGCTCGCGGAGAACATTAGCTGGAGCTGGTGCTTCTTCATGAATCTGCCGATCTGCCTTGCGCTGATGACCCTGTTGATCGTCGGCCTGCCGTCAGACCGGCCGCACTGGGAAGCGTTTTTCAAGGCGGACTGGCTCGGCATCGTGGGTCTCGCGATTGGCCTCAGTTCGCTCACGGTTGTGCTCGAGGAAGGCCAGCGCGAGCGCTGGTTCGAATCGTCGATGATCGTGACGCTTACCTGCGTGTCGCTCTTCGGCATGATCTTGATCGCCGCCTCGCAAATGACCGCGAAAAAGCCGATCGTACGTCTGGGTCTGATGCGCAACCCGAATTACGCCAGCGTGATCGTGATTGTGTCCGCGGTCGGCGCAGCCCTTTATGGTGTGTCGTATCTGCTGCCGCAGTTTCTCGGGGTGGTCGCGGGCTACAACGCCGAACAGTCCGGCGCGATCATGCTGCTTTCCGGGCTGCCGGCCTTCATGATCATGCCGATCCTGCCGCGGCTGCTTGGCAAGGTCGATTTCCGCGTGCTGGTGATCACCGGGCTGGTGTTGTACGCGATCAGTTGCATGATCGACATTGAGTTGACGGCACAGAGCGTCGGGCACGATTTCATCTGGTCGCAACTGATACGCGGCACCGCACAGATGCTCGCGATGATGCCGCTCAATCAGGCGTCGATGGCGGCCGTATCGCGCGAAGATTCCGGTGACGCCGCCGGTCTGTACAACATGGCGCGCAATCTCGGCGGGTCGATCGGCCTTGCGATCATCGGTACTGTGATCGACCGGCGCACGACCTTTCATACCGCGATGATCCGGGAGTCTGTCAGCGCAAATTCGCTGATCGGCCAGGAGAGCCTGGCGGCGAACGCGGCGAACTGGTTCGCCCACACGGGCGACATGGCGTACTCGCAGATGCGCGCGCTTGGGCAACTCGGCGCGCAGATCCAGCAGCAGGCCGTCGTGATGACCTATTCGGAAACCTTCTATCTGCTCGGCATCGCGCTGATCGCCTGCATTCCGCTTGCGCTGCTTCTGAAAACACCCAGCCGGAACGCACCGCCGCCTTCTTCCGCCGGACACTAATGTCTTTTCATCACACCATGATGTTTAACCGTCCCTCGTCTATCGCACTGGCCGCCGTCGCGCTTCTGTCCGCCTTGTCGGGTTGCACGGTCGGCCCGGATTATCACGGCGCACCGCCGGTTGCGCAGGACGCCCGCAGCAGCGCGACCTTCGTGCGTGCGCCGGCTTCCGGTACGACTGCGACGCCGGCGCCGAACCAGTGGTGGCTCGCATTCAACGATCCGCAGCTGAACGACCTCATCGCCGCCGCCTTTGCGCATAGTCCCGACGTGCATATTGCGCAGGCCCGGTTGCGGGAATCGCGTTCACAACTGCAGAAGCAACGTGCGAACGAATTGCCGAAAATCTCTGGCGATGCTGCCGCGCTGCGCTTGCGCTCGCCTGATCTGAGTTCGCTCAGCTCCGGAAGCTCGTCAGGCAGCAGTACAGCGTCGTCGGGTCGCGGCCCGTTGCAGCTCTATACCGCGGGCTTCGACGCTACGTGGGAAATCGATCTGTTTGGCGGCACGCGGCGCGCCATCGAAGCGGCGTCCGCGGATGCGGAAGCCGTCGACGCCGATCTCGCGGACACCCAGGTGTCGCTCGCGGCCGAGGTTGCGCAGGCCTACATCGAACTGCGCGACCAGCAGACGCGGCTTGAACTCGCGCAGCGTCAGGCAGAGACCGAACAGAAGATGTTGACGCTCACACAGCAGCGCCGGGAGCGCGGCACAGCAGCAGACATCGATGTGGAACGCCTGACCACGCAGGTTGAAAACACGCGCGCGACGCTGATTCCGCTCGACGCGCAACTGACCGATTCACTCGACCGCCTCGCCGTGCTGACCGGCCGTGAGCCCGGTGCGCTGGACCAACAACTCGCGGGCACGCGGCCGCTGCCGGCGTTGCCGGAGACGGTTGCGATCGGCGATCCGTCGGTGATGTTGCAGCAGCGTCCCGACATTCGTGCGGCGGAGCGGCGGCTTGCGTCGAGCAATGCGCAGATCGGTGAACACATCGCGGATTTTTTCCCGAAGGTGACGTTGCTCGGCGATATCGGTTTCAGCGCAGGCGATCCGGGGCATCTCGTGCGCAAAAACAATTTCAGCTGGATCGCCGCGCCGTATCTGCAATGGAACGCGTTCGATTTTGGCCGCACACTGGGTAGCGTGCACGCAGCCGAGGCATCGCGTGACGAAGCCGAGGCGCGTTATACGAAGGCCGTGCTCGGCGCGCTGCAGGACGCGAACTCCTCGCTCTCGCGCTATGGGCATCAGCGCGAGCATGTCGTCACGTTGCAAAAGGTGGAGGCCTCAGCAAGCCACTCGGCCACGCTGATGCGGCAGCGCTATTCCGCCGGTGTCGCCACGCTGATCGATCTGCTTGACACGCAGCGCGAAGAATTCACCTCGCAGCAGAGTGTGGTCGCGGGGCAGGCCGAGTTGCTCAAGGACTTTGTGTCGCTGCAGAAAAGCCTCGGCATCGGCTGGCAAGCGCAGCAAGGCTAGCGCCGCGCGGGACCGACCATTCCCTGGTAGATCGTTCAGTTACGCTTTGACGGTAGCGACGCCCTGCGGATTCGCACGGCGCGCCGCTTTTGCCGCAGCCGCGATACACGCGGCGAGACGTTGAGTGGCAATTTCAATTTCGGCGTCGCTGAAACCGCCGAGACCCAGTATCAAACCCATTGGACCGGTCCCATTGGAATACATGGGTGACACCGCTCGTACAGCAACCCCGCTTTCGCCCGCCAACGACGCCACCAACCGGTCGTCGACGCCCCCTCCAAGCCAGAGCACGAGGTGCATGCCCTGATCGCTCGGCTGCAACCAGGCGACCTCTTTCGGCAGCAGTCGCTCGAGCGTCTCGATGATGCACGCGCGGCGGTCCGCATAGACGCCACGAATACGCCGGATGTGACGATCCAGATGGCCTTCCGCGATGAAGGCCGCCAGTACGTGCTGATCTGCGTTTGGGGGATTGCGGTCCATTAGCACGCGCGCGCCGCAAAAGGCCTCTACGAGGTTCTCCGGGACAACGGCATAGCCGAGCCTCAATGACGGAAACAGGATCTTGCTAAAGGTGCCGAGATAGACCACCCGGTTAGGGTCCAGCCCCTGGAGCGACGGAAACGGATGTCCCGCATACCGCAGTTCGCTGTCGTAGTCGTCTTCGACCACCCAGGCGTTGTTCGCGCGGGCCCACGCCAACAGCGCGTTGCGTCTCGCCATGCTCAATGGCATTCCCAGCGGATACTGGTGCGACGATGTGACGAACGCCACCCGCGCGTGCGGGCCCAGCTTGATACCCTCATCGACGTTGAGGCCCTCCGCGTCGACAGGCACCCGGATCATGCGCTCCGGGTGACCGGTGCTTTCCAGAATGGCCGTAATGCCCCTATACGCCGGGTCCTCTACCCACGCCGACGCGTCGCCGTCGAGCAGCACCTGGCATGACAGGTAAAGACCCTGCTGTGTGCCGCTCGTGACGATCACCTGGTCCGCCTCGCAACGAACCGAGCGCGATTTCCTGACGTAGTCGGCCACCGCTTCGCGCAGCGCCAGCGCCCCTTGTGGGTCGCCATACCCAGCCGGAGCGCCGGGTCCGCGGGCGCGTAGCCGGTTGCCGAGCCGGCGCCAGACATCGTCGGGAGCGGCAGGGCCAATGGGTACCGAAACTGCGAAAGGTGCCTGCGGTACGGCAGAAAATTGACGTGCAACCTGTGCGAACAGACGGGCGCGTTCTGGAAGCGGGGCAGTTTCAACGGATGAGGACCGCGCTCGGGGATCGGCAGGGACCGTCAACGATTGCGCCACGCGCGTGTCGGAGCCAGGCTGCGATTGCAGAAAGCCTTCGGCGATCAGTTGCTCGAATGCCTCGACGACGGTTCCCCGCGCAACATGCAACGACGCAGCTAACGTGCGCGTGGAGGGGAGCACCTCGCCGGGTTTGAGGTCACCACGGCGAACGGCGTCGCGCAGTGCCTGCGCGAGCTGACGACCCAAATGGCCCGCGGCGCGATCCAGCATGCCGATCGACGGAACTTCCACCGCTTTCGGTTTGCGAGCCATGGCTTTCTGGTCCAAAGAAAATGATCCAAACTGGTTCTACAATATAAACCAGTTTGCCGCCACAATTCTTTGCAGGCCTGCCGCACCGGCGTTGCCTGCAATGAGGGTTAGCGCATCGCTGCACTCATCACGGAGCCCCTATGTACGTACCCACCCATTTTGATGAACCGCGCACTGAGGTGCTGCACACGCTGATCGCAGAGAATCCGCTTGGCATTCTGTTCACGCATGGCAAAAGCGGTCTCGACGCCAACCACATTCCGTTTGATCTGAAAGCCGGCGAAGGCGCATGTGGTGTCCTTCATGCTCACGTGGCTCGCGCAAATCCGGTCTGGCAGGACGTGGCCAACGGGGACGAGGTACTGGTCGTGTTTCGCGCGGGCGACGCCTACATCTCGCCCACCTGGTATCCGAGCAAGCACGAGTTTCACAAGCAGGTGCCGACCTGGAACTACAGGGTGGTCCACGCTCATGGCCGGGTGACCATCCGCGATGACGAACGCTATGTTCGAGGGCTGGTCGCCCGTCTCACGCGGACCCATGAAGCCTCCCAGCCACAGCCGTGGAAGATGACGGACAGCGCCGCCGACTACATCGATACGATGCTCAAGGCGATCGTCGGAGTCGAGATCGAAATCACCCGCTTGGTCGGGAAGATCAAGCTCAGCCAGAACAAGGAGGTGCGGGATATACAAGGGGCCGGCGCTGCCCTAAACGAACGGGGAGAAAACGTGATCGGCGGAGCCATGCTTGAGTACGCCGCCATAAAGGCCGCCGCAAAAGCGGGCGATTCCCCCGCCTGACGCTCATGAAAAATCGCGACGAGCATGGAACAGCGGTGAGTCTCGGTAAAGCTCCATACACACCACCGAACGACACATTGGGCTACCGTCGGCGCGAACGTCCCCGCGATTGAATCTCAGGCTGCGTGTCCACCGCAGCGAGGAGATGCTGGCGACCCTCGTCAAGAATTTCATCTGCGAGCGCCGGATCAACGTCTGCAACAGCACGCGAAAGCAGCAGCGCACCGACCATCTGGCTGAACAGAGTGATCGCCTTGCTGCGGCCACCTTCGCTGATCCCCTCGGTCTCTTCGATGACCTTGGCGAATCGGTCGAGGTTCACCGCGAGCCCCTCTGCGTAAGAGCCGCGCGCGACGTCGTCGAATCGGCGGGCATCGCCTACAAAACCCGACCACGGGCAACCCGCCTCGATATTCGCGCGATGTTCGGGAGACAGGTACCACTCAATGTTGTACTTGACCGGATCAGCGCCAGATGACTTCGCGCCGTCGATCAGGGCGGCATAAGCCTCTCCCCCTTCTTCCATCGCCTTTTCCATCACCGCGGCGACCAGCGCGTCTTTTGATTTGAAGTGGTTGTAGAAACCGCCCTGCGTAAAGCCCGCCGCTTTCATCAGCTCTGCGAGCCCGACCGCATCGACGCCGCGCTCGCGAAACAGCTTCTCAGCCGCTGCCACGATCGCGTGCCGGTTTTCCGCCGCCTGCTGCCTGGAAACACCCACTTTCCCTCCCTTTGGCCGATAGCGACCCAATAAGACCCATCAAAAAATACAATGGTGATCGCCATTGACATCGCTGGGGCGGACACCCACAATCCATTTCAATGACAATGTCATTCACCATTGTCGTAAGTATAGCCTTCTTTACCTGTATGTCCAGGCAGCAGGAGGCACAACGGTTATGCGACGCGTGAGTGCGTCGTCACCTCACTCTTGAAAGAGGACCTCGACATGACGAAGACAACCCCTGAACAGAACAAGGCGCTCGTGCTGGAAGCATTCGAGACCCTGTTCAACAAGCGCGACTACGCGGCGGCTGAGCGCTTGTGGTCGGACCGCTACATTCAGCATAGCGCCCATATCGCGCCGGGACGCGAGGGCCTGTTCAACCTGGTTCGCACGCTGCCCGACACCGCGCGCTATGAGAACCAGCTGATCGTGGCCGAGGGCGATTACGTCATCGCGCATGGCCGCTTCACTGGGATCGGCCGGCCCGCTGCGTGGATCGCAGCCGACGTCGTCCGCTTTGAAAACGGCAAGCTCGCCGAGCACTGGGACGTGCTTCAGGACGAAGCGACTCGGACCGAATCAGCGAGCGGTCTGCCGATGTTCGGCGACAGCTTCCCTGCCTGACCGCACCAACCTCATCTACAGCAAATCAACTTCATCAGGAATACGATCATGAAACTCACCGGAAACACGATCTTCATCACGGGCGGCGGTTCGGGCATTGGCCGCGGGCTTGCCGAGGCACTCCATAAGCGCGGCAACAAGGTCATCATCAGCGGCCGCCGGCGCGGGCATCTCGACGAGGTGGTGGCAGCGAATCCCGGCATGGCTGCAATCGAGCTCGACATTGCCGACCCGGCCAGCATCGAGAAGGTATCGGCGCAATTGATCGCGGACTATCCCGACCTCAACGTGCTGATCAATAACGCCGGGATCATGGAGCCCGACCAGGCGGGCGGCCACATCGACGACGCGCTGCTGGTGTCCACCATCACGACCAACCTCATCGGGCCGATCCGCATGACATCGGCGCTGCTCGATCATCTCAAGACCCGGAACGACGCTGTCGTCGCCTATACGAGCTCGGTTCTCGCTTTCGTTCCGTTGGCCGCGACGTCTGTGTATTCGTCGACCAAGGCTGCGCTGCATTCGTACGTTCTCTCGCAACGCTTCATGCTGCGGAACACGAAGGTTCGCGTGCTTGAGATCGCACCGCCCTGGGTGCGCACGGACCTCATGAACAGCCGCGAGGCCGAACAGGCGATGCCGCTTGACGCCTTCATCGACGAAACGATCGCTGTCCTCGGAACGGACGCGGAAGAAGTTCTGGTCGAAGGGGCGAAGGCGTTCCGCGCGAACCCGGGACCCGGTGAGCATGCCTTCGTCAATAGCTTTAATGCGCAGATGATGGAAGTGTTCGGTGGGTGATTGACCGCTTGCCGGATACGCATCGCAGGCACGTAGACGCGTATCCGGTGGCGGTAGCATCGAGGTTCAGGCGCGCCGGGCAGTGGCAAATCGTGAGCGGAGGCGACGTGACACCCGCTTAGCCTCCGCTATCCCGATCCCACGGCGGCACGCCGCCGAACGCATCGACGAGGAAATCGACCACCGCGCGTATCTTGGCACTCAGATGCCGACGACTTGGGTACAAGGCGAGTACGTCGATGTCAGGCAAGCGATAGTCAGGCAATACCTGAACGAGCTTGCCGGCGCGCAGGTCGTTACCGATAAGAAAGGTGGGTTGCCAGATCACGCCTTGCCCGGCGAGCGCGGCCGCACGTGCCGTATCGCCATTGTTGGTATGCATGTGACAGTTGACCTTCACGGTGTGAGCCTTGTGCTCACTGTCCATCAGTTGCCACTCGTCGCCGGTGGCGGCGTACGAGTAGCCGATGCATTGATGCTCGATCAAGTCGGCGGGCGCTGCAGGGTATCCGCAACGCGCCAGGTAGTCTGGCGACGCACACAGGATATTTCTCGATGTCGCCAGCTTACGGGCTGCGTGGCTGGTCGAACCGGCGCGTGAGATGCGGATGGCGAGGTCGTAGCCTTCCTCGACGATATCAACGACGCGGTCAATCAGCGCGACGTCGAGTTCCACGCCGGGATATTTCCGCATGAACTCAGGCCATAGCGGCGCCAGATGCAGAATGCCAAAGCTCACGGGCGCATTGATGCGCAGTCGGCCACGCGGTTCGACTGAGGCCGATGACACAAGCCCCTCAGTCTCGGCGACGTCGTCGAGGATAGATTTGCAGCGGGCGTAAAGGGTTTCGCCGCCCTCGGTCAGCGAAAGCCTGCGTGATGTGCGATTCAGCAGACGTGTGCCGAGGTGCGCTTCCAGCTCATTCACGTAGCGGGTCACGTTGGCGGGCGACGTCTCGAGCGCATCGGCGGCGCGCGTGAAGCTGCCGCGGCTCACCACGGTCACGAAGACTTCATAAGCACGCAGCCGGTCCATGTCTTTTCCCGATTATTCATAAATACTGAATGATATACCCATGTTTTGAGCCTTCCTGCAATAGTGACTGAAGCCTATATTGCTTCTCACGGACCAAGGCACTGGGCACTGGTCAACACACTGCAGCAGGAGATTGAACATGCAACGCTTATCAGGAAAAGTCGCCATCGTGACCGGTGCAAGCGCGGGAATTGGCCGTGCCACCGCAAAACTGTTCGCCGCGGAAGGCGCAAAAGTCGTGATCGCGGCGCGCCGCGAAGCTGAACTTGAAACGCTCGCGGCCGAGATTGCCAGCGAAGGAGGTGAGGCCGCGTTTCTGGCGGGCGACGTGCAGTCAGAGGACTTCGCGAAAGCGCTGGTCGCGCTCGCCGTCAGTCGCTTCGGCCGGCTCGACATCGCCTATAACAACGCCGGCACGCTGGGCGAAATGGGCCCGACCTCGGGTGTGTCGGAAGCAGGCTGGTCGGCTGCTTTGGCGACGAATCTGACGAGCGCCTTTTTGGGTGCGAAGCACCAGATCCCCGAGATGGTGAAGCACGGTGGCGGTTCGGTTATCTTCACGTCGACGTTCGTTGGCTACTCATTCGCTTTCCCGGGCACCGCGGCATACGCTGCGAGCAAGGCCGGCTTGATTGGGCTGACGCAAGCGCTGGCTGCCGAGTATGGCCCGCAAGGTGTGCGCGTCAACGCCATTCTGCCTGGTGCCGTGGACACGCCGATGTATCGCGACATGAACGACACCGCCGAGTCGCAAGCCTTCGTGACCGGGTTGCATGCGCTCAAGCGCGTCGCACGGCCGGAAGAACTCGCCCGTTCGGTGCTTTATCTCGCGTCCGATGACTCGTCCTTCGTGACCGGTACTGCTTCGCTGGTCGATGGCGGCGCATCGATTACGCGTACGTGAATCTCTTGACGGCGTCCGGTGTTCGGGACGCCTTGTTTGAAGAGATCACGAGGCGGTCAAGGCAACTGACTTAAGCCGGAGGCGACTGCACGATCACGCCGTACCACCCCAGGCCGCGATAACTTTCATAGCCTGGGGTGGCGGCGAACGACACGGTGCGGCCGTCAGTCAGTTGATAAAAACCTGCTGGACGGCCGTCGGTATTCAGACGGAACTGTTCGTCGAGCACGCCTTTGTCGTCCGAGCTCGCAATCACGCGGTGCGACGCGCTGACGATCATGCAGCGCGTGCGCCGCCATTCTTCCGCCGTGAGCCGCACGCCTTTAACGACTGCCGACGCTTGCGGCGCCCAATCGAAAAAGATCACCAGCGCACCAAGCGGCTTGCCGTCGACCGCGCCGTTTTCGCGGATCGCTGTCGCATAGGTTGCGACGTGCGCGTGTTTCAGAAGCGGCAGCGCCTCGATATCGCCCGCAACAAAGTCCGCGCCGGAAGGCGTCTTCATTGCATCGCGAAACCAGCTGGCGTCGGCGACATTGCGATCGTGCACCGCATACGTATCGGGCCGGCCGTTCGCGACCACATTGCCCGCGGCGTCGATGATCCATAAATCGCGGTACACGGTATAGCTATCGAGAATCACCGACAGACGGCGCGACGCATACGCCCGCGCTTCGGCACTCTGATGGGCGAGGCAGTCGACCACCGCGGAGTCGGTGGCCCACCAGCGCACGTCACATGAGCGTTCGTACAGATTGCGGTCGATCACGTCGATCATGTTCAGCGCGAGATCGGCGCAACGCTGGCCTTCGTGCGAGCGCAGCCGTTCGATCATGCTGTCGCCGAGATCAGTCAGCTTGGTCAGCGAGCCGGCGAGTTCGCGATTGAGCACCGTGGTGATTTCGCCGATCCGCGCGGACACGTGCTTGACCTGGTTTGCCACGACCGCGAAGCCACGGCCCGCATTGCCCGCACGTGCCGCTTCGATCAATGCGTTGAGTGCGAGGAAGGTGGTCTCGCGATTGATGTCGTTGATATCGGAAATTTTCCCCGTCGCGAGCTTCTTGACGTGATGCGTCAGTTCGACGATTTCGAGCGGATTCGACATGGCCTGGTCCCGGTGGCGTGGAAATGTTGTGGCTACATAAAAGCAAGCATTGGGCCGGGTTGATTCCATGGGCTTCGTGTGCGCTGTCGTGCACACCGCAAACGTTTGGTGATGATGTCATGGTGCAGGCATGATTTGCGATGACCGGCGGCGCACCCGCTACGTGCATTACCGTGAGAGACGGCATAGGCAGGCAGCACTCGTTTGTCGACGGACTATCAAGTGGTTTGTGCGGGTGTCTGAAACTCCCGCGCATACCGCGTTGGAGGCAATCCGACAAAGCGGGTGAACGCCACGCTGAACGCGCTTGCGGAGCTGTAGCCGACGCGTTCCGCAACTTCGGCGACGCCACCCTCTTTCTGCCGCAGCAGCTTCTTGGCCAAGGCCATACGCCAGCCGAGCAGATACTCCATCGGCGCCACCCCCACTGCGCGGTTGAATCGTTCGAAGAACGCCGAGCGGGAGAGGGAGGCCTCTTTCGCCAACTGCGCAACCGCCCACGGACGGGTCGGATTTTCGTGCATTCGTCGTATCGCGACTGCGAGGCGTTCGTCGGCAAGCCCGCGCAGGAGGCCCGGCGACGCGGCGGTCCCCGCCGTGGATCGGAGGGCTTCGATGAGGAGAACTTCCAGCAGGCGTGCCAGGACGACATCGCGCGCGGGCCGCTGCTCGCGCGATTCTTCGCCCACGAGCTGCACGAGGGTGGCCAACCTCTTCTCGCCGCGAACGTGCACGAGTTGCGGGAGAAGCGAAACCAGCAAGGCCGCATCAGGCGAACCAAAGACGCAATAGCCAATCAGCGATCGAACATCAGGCGGCCCGCTTTGAACGCCGAGTCTGAACCCGCCTTGAGGCAGCGCGACGGGCGCGGTGTCGAAGTCTTCCGATGTCGCCGGGTCGAGGCTCGACATCGAGAAGCCATACGCTGAGGGGATCAGCACAAAGTCACCCTCCTGGAGGGTGATTGGCTCGTGCCCGTCGACCGCGAGACGGCACGACCCTTCAAGGATCACACAGTAGAAGGGCCGCCCGGCCTCCGAGCGGCGAACACCCCAGGGGCCTGCGCCGCTGACGAATTTCGAGAACGGGGCGCCCGGTTGGAGCAACGTGACCACCTCGGCAAGCGGATCGACCATGCCGGACTCCTGCAAACGAAACGTGGACTCCTGATTGTAGCAAGTCCGGCTGCGGCGACGTATCGTTCCTGTACCGCAAACCACCTTCAGGAGTCTCCCCATGAAAACCGTCCTGATCACCGGATGCTCGTCCGGGTTCGGCCTCGAAATTGCCCGGTACTTCCTCGATCGTGACTGGAAGGTCATCGCCACGATGCGCACGCCGCGCGAGGACGTTCTGCCGCGCTCCGAGCGTCTACGCGTGCTCGCGCTCGACGTCACCGATCCGGACAGCGTGCGTCATGCAGTGGAGGCCGCCGGGCCGATCGATGTCCTGGTCAACAACGCAGGGATTGGCGTGCTGGGTGCCCTCGAAGGCACTTCGATGGAAACTGCCCGCGAGATCTTCGAGACGAACACCTTCGGTACGATCGCGATGACGCAGGCGGTGCTGCCTCAGTTCAGGCAACGGAAGGCCGGTGTCATCGTGAACGTCACGTCGAGCGCGACGTTGGGGCCGCTCTCCCTGCTTGCCATCTACACCGCGAGCAAGGCGGCGGTGAACGCGTTCACGGAGTCTCTTCAGCTCGAACTCCAGCCATTCAATGTGCGAGTGAGCCTGGTACTGCCGGGGCGGGCACCGGAGACGCGCTTCGGTGAAAACGCGCAGCCGCGGATGCAGGGTGCTATCCCCGATGCCTACGCCGGCCTCGCGCAAAGTGTTTTCGCGGAATGGGCGAAGTCGACTGCGGTCACCCGGGCGCTGGATGTGGCGGAAGCGGTGTGGCGTGCGGCGAACGACCCGTCGTGCCCGGTTCGCCTTGCTGCCGGCGCTGACGCCGTGGCGTTGGCGGGATCACGCTGAATCGGAGCGCGGCCTTTAACCGGGTCGCTGCGGACCATAACGCCCTGCGAGACTCAAGCTTCGACATCTGCGCGCCGTTATACGGGTTACAACCGTAAAAACTCGGGGGAGAACGGCGATGAACAACGATGAGCGTCTTCGGCGTGAATTCTATGTGAACCCGGCTTCCTATTGCCGGGTGATGGCCGTTGTCTCGGCCGTTACCTTCGGTCTCTACCGGGTGGAAGGCGGCGGAACGGTCGGCATGCTTTCCGTGCGCTGGGAAAAACTGGGCAATGAGGTCGTGCCTCAACTGCATGCTTACTATGACAGTTGGCGCGTTCTCGCTTCGTTCTCTGATGTTCTCGCACGGATGAGCGAAGTGGCGGGTTCATCCTGCTCGCCCGAAGCCTTGTGTCAGATCTTGCTGGATTGCGGATTCGTCAATCGAATCGAATCGAACCGGGACTGACTGAAAGCGTTCAACCGTCGATCACTCGTGAGAGATCAGTCTTAACAGGAAGGAAATCGTAATCATGTCAGTAACGGTTCGCGTGGAGTATCAGTATTGCCAACACGGCAAGAAAGCGGTTCAGACAGGAAGCGACCTGCTAACCGTGTCAGAGGATACCAAGAGCGCGATTCTCGCTATGTTGCGGCTCCTGCATCCGCGTTGGGAGTCGATCAAGGTGCTGTCTACGTCCCCAGCGACGCCGTCAGAAACGACCTCGAGCAATTGAAAAAACAGCGTTGTAGGCGAAGTGCGTCGCGTCGGTCAGGCGCGTGCGCGGCACTAGCCGCGCACGCGCATCCATTCGCTTAAAAGTGCTCGCGCTCGAAGCCCGGCAGCGCACGCGTTCCTTCAATAGCGACCGAGTGCAGCAGTTCAGGTTTCAGGTCGAGCAACCGCAGGATCGTCGGCGCGACCTGCGTGGTCGACACACGCTCGTCGTTGGTCCGACCAGCGTGATGGGCGTGAGGCACGTAGATCACGAGACCAAGATGGCTGTCGTCAGGAGCGTTGCCGCCGTGCTCTTCGTCTTTCGCCTTACTCGAGGTATAGATGACCCCCGGGTTCGGTTGGACGATGATGTCAGGCGTGCGTCCGCGTGCCGGATCGCCAAACCGGTCGGCCAGTTGCGAGCCGTACAGAATGTACGCCTGCGGGCCGTCCGCACAAATGCCGGGTGCGTTGCAGCTCAGGTTGGCTTTCAACGTCTTCACGACCGCCGGCAGTTGGCTTTGATCGCGCAACCAGATCAGGCCGACGTCATCGGTCTGGACGAAACCCGTATTGACCAGTCCCGATCCGTCATTCAGGTTGCCGCTCGTCGTATTGGCCTGCCCGAAGTTGCCGGTCGGATCCAGATAGTTGTTTGCTTCAAGCAGTTTCGAGAGCGTGTCGCCGTTCTTGACCAGCTTCGAATGATCGGTCGGGGACTGCCCATGCTTCGCAGTGACGATGATCGCCGTCGACGAATAAAGGTTGTGCTGCTTGAGTTCGGACACGATGCGACCCAAGGCGTTGTCCAGATAAGCAATCGCGCCGGTTACCTGCGGACCCGGCGTAAAGCTCGCATCCAGATAGCCGCCTCCCGTCGCCACCGTTGCCTTCTGGGCGACGCTCAAGGTCTGGAAGTTGGCTCCAAACAACGTGGGCACGTCGGCGGTGGATTTGCCCGTCGAATCCATGCCGTCAATTTGATTGATCAGCGACTGCACATGGAAATTGTCGAACTGTTCCGTGTGCATGTAGAGGTCGGTGTAGTTCGTGTGGGTCACCGGATCAATCGAATTGATCTCGGTGCGCGACAGATCGTCGACGCCTGCGCCGGACGGTCCATTGAGCCAGTCGTAGCCCCACGCATGTTTGTCTGCCCAGGCGGTGCGAGCGTGTTTCACGTTGCCTTTCACCACTTCGAAGATCGTGTTGGTCTTCACATAGTTGTGCGGGTAGACGGGCGTGCAGACGCCGTTGACCAACGCCTTCGGGATGGCCTGAGGATTGAACGCGCCACCACCGTTGAGATTTGTCAGTGGGCCACCGTTCTCGCCATCGATGCCCGTGGTCTCGTCGAATACGACATTCCAGCCTTGCTTGCCGGTGCAAGTGCTATCCGACGGTGCGTAGAGCGTGCGGTCATACGATACGTCGTAGAACAGACCCGCGGATTTGGGCGAGCCACCGGTGACGAGCGCTGCGAGGCCCGGGAACGAATCCGAAAGACCTGGCGTGTGCGCGTTGGTGTAGGTGGTCCCCGACTTGGCCAGCAACGCAAGATTGGGACACGCATTCGAACCGATACAGCGTGCGACGTCCTGCTCATGCAAACCGTCGAAGCTAATCAGCAGCACATGTTTCACCGACTCGTGCTCGTGATCGTGTTCATCGTCCGCCGCAGCGCCCAGCGAGTACAGTCCAGCAAGCAACGCAACGCTTACGCCAATGGCGCTTTGTGTACGCTTCCATCTCCTGATCGTCGTCATCTCTCGTCCTTTTTGGTTGCTACGAAACATTTGGTAATCGGAGACTGAATGTGCAGTGGAATTGAGTCGCCTGGATGAATCGACGCTTTCGATTCCATAACGCACTAACGATTTGTGCAACGATGAGAAAATCACGTAATAGTTTGTATTGCCTAAGGTTTCCTTAAGCATTGCATGGTCCGGCGAACGCCGACTTGCCCTAAAATCACGCTTACGCTACGTACTATAAATTCCAAGACCAACCATGCCACGCTACGCCATATCGAGTCTCCGACGCGCTTCCGCCGGCGTCATGTTGGCTGCGATTTCCACCTTGGTAACCGGCTGTAGTGACGGGATATCCGAGGCCGACGCCGCATTCGTTACCACCGGGACGCCGCCCCAATTCGAGTCGTTGCGGATGTACGGCGCAGCGCCCGATAACCCTGCGCCGGGCAGCGGCAACACGCATGCTCTGGGCCGGCTCCATCAGGGATGCATGGCGATCATCCGCGCCGGGGGCCGCGATGTGCGCGAGACGGTGATTCTGGAGGACGAGCCGGGTCCTTCCTTCGATCTTGATGTCACCCGTACGTCCGACGGATGGAGCGTGACTTCGGACGGACTCACACCGCCGAGCACCGATCCCGTCGGTTTCCGCACGCGCTTCACCCACTGCGTGAACGCGATCCGGGACAAGTACGCAGCCGAACCGGAAAAGGCTCCGTTCAAATAAGCTTCGATCGCGCTGCGCGCGGTGTTCTTTATTCGCGTCGGGTTTTTGACCGGCGCGACGGTTCCTGCTGCTGTGCCAGGAGCTGATTGGCCAACTCCACGCCGTCGACACAATTTCCTGCAGCCCACGCTTCGCTGAGCGTGGTGCGAAGCGTGCGTAGCGTCTTGCGCTGCGTACGCAGGGCAGTCATGAGTTGCTCGATCTCGTCGAGCCGCGTATCGAGTTTGTGCAGCAAATCCTCTTTCGGGTAAACCTCGTCACCAGCGAAGGCCTCACGCAATCTGTCGAGCGGAAAGCCCAGAGTCTGCGCCAACTGCACCATGCGCAGACGCCCAATGGCCTGGTCAGAGTAGACGCGATAACCGTTGGCGCTGCGCTCCGGCTCGGGCAGCAAGCCGCTCTGCTCGTAAAAGCGGATGGCAGATGGTGCGAGGCCGGTTTTTTCCGCGAGTTCGCCGATTCTCATAACGCTTGACCTTCAAGTTGACTTGAATCTTAGTATAGCGGCATCGCTCATTTTGGATGCTCTTTTCGCCATGACTACATCGCTGTTCACACCCGTGCAGTTGCCCAACGGCAGTTGGCTGCCCAACCGTCTAGCCAAAGCGGCGATGGAAGAGAATCTTGCCGACGCGGGGCAACTGCCCGGCGAGACGATCCATCGGCTATACCGTTCGTGGGCCGAAGGTGGCGCAGGTCTTATCGTCACGGGCAACGTGATGATCGACGGCCGGGCGCTGACCGGGCCAGGCGGAATCGTGCTCGAGGCCAAGACGCCTCTCGGACCCTTCACGCAGTGGTCACAAGCGGCCCGCAGCCGTGGTGCCCAGGTGTGGATGCAGATCAATCATCCGGGCCGGCAAGTGCTGGCGGCAATGGGCGGCACGGCGTGGGCGCCCTCGGCTGTCCCGATGGCGCTCGGCAAACACAGCAAGCTGTTCGCGCAGCCGAGCGCCATGAGCGAGGACGAGATCAGCGAGACCATCGGCCGCTTTGCCGCGACGGCGCACGCTGCCGAGCAGGCGGGGTTCACAGGCGTGGAAATTCACGCCGCACATGGCTATTTGATCTCGCAGTTCCTTTCGCCGTTGACCAATCGCCGCGCCGACCGTTGGGGCGGCGATCTTGCCAACCGTGCCCGTCTGTTGCTGGACGTGGCGCGTGCGGTACGCGCAAGGGTTTCACCGGGTTTTTGCGTGGCCGTCAAACTGAACTCCGCTGACTTTCAGCGCGGTGGCTTTTCGGAAGAGGACGCCCGGCAAGTCGTGCTGTGGCTGAATGACCTGTCGGTAGACCTGGTCGAGCTATCCGGGGGCAGCTACGAAAGCCCCGCGATGCAGGGCGACACTGCCGACGGGCGCACCCTCGCGCGCGAAGCCTATTTCCTCGAATTCGCCAAGGATCTGGCCAGTGTCGCCACGATGCCTGTCATGACCACCGGCGGCATCCGGCGCCGCGCGGTGGCCGAGCAGGTGCTGAACAGTGGCGTCGCCGTCGTCGGCATGGCCACGGCGCTCGCCGTGATGCCCGATCTGCCCGCACGCTGGCAAGCGGGCGCCGATCTTGGGGCGCACATTCAGCCGGTCGAGTGGAGCGACCGGGCGCTCGCGGCACTCGCGCGCATGGCACTCGTCAAACGGCGCCTGCGTTCGCTCGGCACGGGACGTACGGCACCTGCCCGGTATTCCGCGGTCTTGACGTTGATCATCGATCAACTGCGCACGCGCCGGCTGACGCGGCGTTATCGGCAATGGAAGCAGGAGCACGCATGAAGCGTCAAATCGGACGCGGCGTGGCCGATGGTTAGCCATCAGCCGACGATTGACGATTCCGTCACATGCTGTCGTTTTCGACGACGCGGCCTTCCGCACGCCAGCGGAGCATGCCGCCGGGAAGGTTGGCAACCTGCTCGAATCCGGCCTGTCGCAGCATGATCGTGGCTTGTGCTGACCGTCCGCCGGCCCGGCAGACAGTCACGATCGGGCGTTCCTTCGTGAGTTCAGCGGCGCGCCCGGCGAGCTCACCCAATGGAATGAGCGTGGCAACGGGGATGCGCCCCAACGGTCCGTTGAACTCGTCGGGCTCGCGCACGTCGACGATCTCGACCGCATTCAGATTTTCCTCGAGCCACTGGGCATTGATTTCCCAAATGCCTGCAAAGCTGCATGTTAGTGGCGCCCAATCGGGCTCCGCCATCTGCGCGGGGTAGCTCGCGGCCAGGCCGCATTTCAGGTTCGCGGGCACGGCCACATCGATCTGCTTCGGATGCGCCAGGCGCAGGTTCGTCATGTATCCGGCGAAATCATCTTCACACAGTTCACCGCCAAGACGTGGATTGAAGCGCCGCTCTTCGTCCACACTGGTGACCGTCAAACCGCGATAGTCGTGGGCCGGGTAAAGCAGGCACGCGGCGGGTAGCGTAAAGATGTGGTTGTGGATCGCGCGAAACATGGCGTGCGCGTCACCGCGCTGGAAATCTGTGCGGCCCGTGCCTCTGATCAACAGGCAGTCGCCGGTAAACGCCATGGTCTCGTTGTCGAGTACGAGTGTGATGCATCCATCGGTATGGCCCGGTGTCGCGCGTATGCCCAGGTACCTCGCGCCGAACTCGACCTTGTCGCCGTGGCTCAGATAGCGGTCCGCGCCTTCGGCGCCGCTCGCAGCCGAGATCGCAATCCGGCTACCTGTGCGGCGATTCAGCATCCATGCACCGGTTACGTGATCGGCGTGGACGTGGGTATCGATTGTGTAAAGCAGATGCAATCCAAGTTCTTCGATCAGGGCGGTATCCCGGCGCACCTGTTCGAATACCGGATCGACCAGCACGGCCTCTCGCGTCGCACTATCGGCAAGAAGATACGTGTAGGTCGACGATTGCTGATCGAATAGCTGCCGGAAGATCAACACGATTTCACTCCGCGGCCCGCTTTTGCGAGCGGTTAAGGATCGCGGCCCATGGAACGTCGCCAAACCGTCCTGCAGGCAGTCGAATTGGGCGCACCCCGTTCAGCGGGCCGGGTACGTGGATGCACCCGGACTCGCATCGGCCGCCGGACTTCATACTATCCGGCACCCGCCGTTCCAATCAATTAGGGCTTTACTTTGGTTGTTCAACGTATCGCAGGTAAGGCTTCACGGTTTTGAAACCCTGCGGATATTTTTGCATCGCGGCATCGTTGGAAACGGACGTTGGAATGATCACGTCTTCACCCGGTTTCCAGTTCACCGGCGTCGCCACCGTATGTTTCGCGTTGAGTTGCAGGGCATCGAGCAGCCGCAGCACTTCGTCGAAATTGCGGCCTGCACTCATCGGATAGACGAGCGTGGCTTTGACCTTCTTGTCTGGCCCGATGAGAAACACCGAGCGTACGGTCGCGTTGTCCACCGCGGTGCGTGGGCCGGCGCCGCTCGCCTCGGGATGAATCATGTCGTAGAGCTTGGCGACCGTCAGGTCCGGGTCGCCGATCAGCGGGTAGTTGACCGCGTGGCCCTGCGTCTCCGCGATATCCTTGACCCACTCCTTGTGGTCACTGACGGGATCGATGCTGAGCCCGATAATTTTCGTGTTGCGCTTATCGAATTCTGGCTTGAGACCCGCCAGGTAGCCGAGTTCCGTCGTGCAAACCGGGGTGAAATCCTTCGGATGCGAAAACAGGATCGCCCAATGGTCTCCGATCCATTCGTGAAAACGGATCGTCCCTTCGGTGGTTTCGGCAGTGAAATCGGGAGCGTTTTCTCCTAGTCGAATCGACATCATCAGTCTCCATAGGTGAGTGCACCGAGGTGCCCGTGCCGCGGTCGGCGTGACGTCCCCTGGGCTGCCTGGGTGTTGAGTGGCAATTGGTCTGACTAGAGACTACCCTCCGGCCGGTTGCACCGTATTGCACCATATCGCGCCGGAGGACCGTCTGCGGGCGCAGCAGATTCAGAGACGCTCTCCAATAGCCGGGATGCGGGAAAGACGTCGGGACGCGCTGCGAGTCGCTCCTATAGCGTAGAACAAAAAAGACTGTCCCTGTAGGCGGGTTGTTAGGGGGAATCCGCCGTTGCGCTGCAACTAACTACCGCGAGGCACGCTTGCGGACAATGTTGTTGAACAGCAGCGCGATCACCTGCAACACCAGCACACCGGCCAGGATAGGCCAAATCAGAAAGCTTGGAGACATCCCACCCGCGAGCATGATCACGAGCGGATCGGCGCCTGCGGGGGGATGCACCGTCCTCGTCAGTTGCATGGCGGCAATTGCGGCGCCGACGGCCAACGCAGCCTGCCAGATTCCAGCGCCTGCGATCCAGAAAACCGTCGGCCCGACCGCCGAGGCGATCAGATGTCCCAGCACGAGGTTTCTCGGTTGGGCAAAGGCGCTATCAGGGGCCGCAAACAGCAGTACGCTCGATGCACCGAATGGTGCGATCAACAGCGGCAAGCCGGTGAGTTTGCCGATCGTGCCGAGCACGCCGATCGCAAGGGTTCCGCCTAGAAATCCTAGTACGGCCGGCATGGCGACATGACGAAACGTGGAGCGGGAGCCGACCGCCGCCGACCCGGGAACACTTTGTTGCATGGATACTCCGGCGTGGGCGGCGTGCCGTCCGCGCGGTGGGTCCACGCCTGACGGCAAGCGGCAACAGGATCAGGCAGCCTTGAAGCGGCTGGCTTCTTCGGAACCCGTCGTAGCATTGCCCGCCGAGTACGAATGGGCACCTACGCCCGCGAGTTGTCCGCCATCGACAATCAGGTATTCGTCTCGAATCGGCCGCTTTTCGAACCAGCACTCAAGAATTTCGCGTGTGCCAGCCGCGTATCGTGTCTGTGCGGACAAGGTCGTACCCGACGTGTGCGGCGTCATTCCCTGATGCGGCATCGTGCGCCACGGATGATCGCGCGGCGCGGGTTGAGGGAACCACACATCCCCTGCATAGCCTGCCAGTTGCCCGCTTTCGAGCGCGCGAACAATTGCGTCGCGGTCGCAGATCTTGCCGCGCGCCGTGTTGATGATGTACGCGCCGCGCTTCATCTTCGCGATCATTTTTTCGTCGAACAGATGCTCGGTTTCCGGATGCAACGGACAGTTGATCGTCACGACATCGCATACCTTCACCATCGATTCGACATCCGGATGCCAGGTCGCACCCAGTTCGCGCTCCACATCCGCCGGCAGACGATACCGGTCCGTGTAGTGAAGCCTGACGTCGAAAGCCTTGAGCCTGCGCAGCACCGCCGCGCCGATGCGTCCGGCTGCAACGGTGCCGACGTGCATGCCTTCGAGGTCGTATGCCCGTTCGACGCAATCGGCGATATTCCAGCCGCCTTGCTTCACCCACTCGTGCGAAGGCAGATAGTTGCGGACCTGGGAGAGGATCATCATCACCACGTGTTCCGCGACGCTGATGCTGTTGCAGTACGTCACCTCGGCGACCGTAATGCCGCGTTCGATCGCCGCTTGCAAATCGACGTGATCGGAGCCGATGCCGGCGGTTAAGGCGAGCTTGAGCTTGGGTGCTTTGGCAATGCGTTCCGCTGTCAGATAGGCTGGCCAGAACGGCTGCGAAATGACGATCTCCGCATCGTGCAGCTCACGTTCGAACACCGAGTCCGGACCGTCCTTGTCGGACGTGACGACCAGCGTGTGTCCTTGCGATTCGAGAAAACGACGCAGCCCCAGTTCGCCGGAGACGCTGCCGAGCAACTGGCCCGGCGTGAAATCGATCGCCTCGGGCGTCGGCGCTGTCTGACCATCGTGATAGCGGGTGATTGCCGGAATGTCGTCGCGCGCATACTTTTTCGGCATGCCCCCGACAGGGTCGTCATACAGTACACAAAGAACCTTGGCCATCTTGTCTCACTCCACTCAGTGCAATAGTGATCCGGCGTCATGCATCGGCCGGGTGGATCGATGCGTGACATCGACCGGCACAGTGTCTGTGAGGGAAGCGGACCCGGTCCAATCGTTTGGACGGATTGACTGATAACCTGTGCTTATCAAACCTGGTTCATTGCAAGGCTGCGATATCCGTCTTCTGTAGCAATGCATCGAACGACTGCTGCAGGTCGAGTCGTTCTACTGCGCTCCACATGGCTGCTGCCAGCGGTGGCATCGACGGAGAATTGCGCGTGATCAGGCCAATCTCGCGTGTCAGTTCGGGCAACAAGGGCGTTGCGCTAATGCTGGTCCGGGTGTCGAGCACGCTCAAAAGGCTGTGCGGCAAGATGCTGTATAAGCCGGCATGCTGTACGTTCGAATACAGCGCGAGCAAGGAATCTGTTTCGAGTACGACGGTTGGCTGAACACCGGCCCGACGAAAGGCCGCATTGATGACCTGCCGGTTCTGCATCGAGGTGCCCAGCAGGCAGAAAGGCAGTTCGCCGAGCGCGTCCCAGCGGTTCAGACCCGGGTCGGCAGGCGAGTCAGGAGGGGACAGCAGGAAGTAACGCTCGCGATACAGCGGGAGCACGGCAAAACCGGCCTGAACGCGATCGTCCAGATAGGTGAACCCGACATCCAGTTCATAGTCGTCCAACTGGCGCAGGATGGTGTCGGCACTTAGCGAGCGCGCGGAGTATCGGATCGCGGCATGATCTGCCCGGCACGCCCCCAGCAACAAACCGACGATAGGCATCGTCGTTGGAATGACGCCGATGCGGATCGTACCGGTCAACCGCACCTGGGCGGCCGACGCGTCCTGCCGCATATGTTCGAGTGTGGCGAGTGTCTGACGGGCCCAGCCGAGCACCCGCTCGCCTTCCTCAGTGAAGCCGATGAAACGCCTGCCGCGCCGGACAATGACCAAGCCCAATTCCGCCTCGAGGCTTCGAATCGCCGAGGACAGTGCCGGTTGCGAAACATGGCTCAGCTCGGCTGCCTTGGCGAAATGCTGTTCTTGCGCAAGCGTGACCAGATAATGAAGTTGACGGATGAACATCGCGCTCCCCGAATACCGGCAGGTGCCGTTTGCACATGCCCGCCTCGTTATATCACATGGAATATAGCGACTGCGCGTGCCCTGAACTGATGGACGCACGCCATTTCGCGCGGAATGGCCGTCTCTGCGACGCACGATCGGCAGAAACAGGACGTGGACACCGATGCGTTCGATCGTTATATTCGAGCGAACGTAACCGGAGAATATGGATGGAAGCAGCGGCGAAACAGGCGGTCGGAAGCAAATACGTGCTCGAGTCGATGAAATATGCTCAGCGCCGAACGTGGGACGTGGTGGAGCAGTTGGCGCAGCGGGTTCAGCCCGGCATGCTCGAGTCGGAGGCGACGGCCGAATGCAAGAACGTATTGAACGAGTTGGGCATGGATCGTATCTGGCATCCGGTGCTGGTGCGCTTCGGCGAGAACACGCTGAAGACGTTCAAGCAGCGATCGGATGGCGATCCGCGACTCAAGGACGACGATATTTTCTTCGTCGACCTGGGCGTGGTTTGGGATCAGCACGAAGGCGATGCGGGCGCGACCTTCGTGGTCGGCCATGATGCGGAGATGAAGGCCTGTGCCGATGCCGCGAAGACCGTGTTCGACGAAGTCGAGCATCACTGGCGCTCGACACGTGCGGGCGGCAAAGCGTTGTACGACTTCGCAGCAGAGCGTGCGGCGGCGCTTGGGTGGCGTCTGAATCTGGATATCAAGGGCCACCGTGTCAGCGACTTTCCGCATGCGATCTACAAGGCAGGAAATCTGGGCGATTTCGCGGAGTGTCCGGACGCCGGCCTGTGGATTCTCGAAATCCAGCTCGCGCATCCGACCCGGCCGTTCGGGTCGTTCTATGAGGACTTGCTGGTCTGATCGCGCCCGATACGGCAAGCCGCCGTACGATCGGTCAGAGCGGGATGCCGGCGACAGCCGGCTTTTCGGTGGTCGGCAGTTCGAAACAGAATACCGTGCCCGTTCCCTCACGTTCGAGCAGGCGTATCTGGCTGTGATGCAACTGCAGCATGCGTTGCACGATCAGCAGACCGAGTCCGCCGCCGCGATGCGCGCCACCTGAACTGAACGGACGCTCGAACAGTCCTTCGCGCTGCTCCGCCGGAATGCCGGGACCGGTGTCGCTGACCGTGACCGACACCTTGCCGTCCTTGTGCGCGAGATCGACGTCGATCGACCCACCGGAGGGTGTGTGGCGAATCGCGTTGTCGAGCAGGTTCGTCAGCACGCGCTCGATCATCCCCAGGTCGGCGTAGACCGCCGGCAGGCGAGGCGGAAAATCGGCACGCAACTGGATGTGCCGTGCCTCGGCCGGCAACTCGAATTTCTGGAACACGTCCTGGACCAGATCGACCAGCGAGAATGGTTCGAGCGCGGGTTGCACGTTGCCGTGTTCGAGCCTGGCCAGTTCGAATAGCGCCTGCGCGAGCCGCCCGACCTTGACGCTCTGTGCAAGCGCAATCGCCAGATAGCGTTTGCGCTCCGTTTCGCCGAGCGTCTCGGCCTTCAGCGACAGCGTCTCGAGGTATCCATGCAGCGAGGTCAAAGGCGTGCGCAGGTCGTGCGAAATATTGGCGATCAGCTCGCGCCGCTGCTGATCCTGGCGCGTCAGCGCACGCCACTGCTCGCCGATGCGGTTGGCCATCTGCGCGAACGTTGCTTCGAGTACGCCGATTTCGTCGCGCCGTCCGGCAGGCGACGAGCGTGGCACTGCCGGCTGGGTGTCCGGCTCGCCGTCGGCATCGAAACGGCGCATGGCGTCGGTGAGGCGGCGTAGCGGCCGCGTGATCAGGCCGAATGCCGTCAAACCTGCAAGCAATCCCAGCAGCGCGACCAGCGCCATCGACCAGAGGGTGGTCCGCAGCACCGAGCTGGCGGCCACGCGTGCGGCGAGCGCGTCGTGTTCCTCGCCGAGCAGGACCACATAGATATAGCCGGACGGCGGCTGCCCGTTCAATTGCAGCGGCGCGGCGCTAAACACTTTCTTCCCGTCGACGCTGCGCGGGTCGTCGCCGAGGATCGGCAACGCCTCCCCGGCGATGAATTGCCGGATCGGTGCGAGATCCACCTGAGCGCGTTTGACGTGGCCCGCGGGGGCGTCGTCACCTTCGATGCGCCCCTGGTTGTCGAGCAGGTACACCTCGACGCTCGGATTCACCATCATCAACTGGCCGAACAGTTGGCGCACCGCGTCGGGCCGCAAACCGTTCGCGTCCATCAGCGTGGTGCGGTGCGCGATATGGTTGGCGAGATCTTTCGACAGGCGCTGCACGACTTCTTTTTCGTGCAGGTCGCTCGAGCGGATCTGCAGCCACGCCGACGCGCCGCAGCACGCCAGCAGCAGCGCGGAGAAGACGAGCGAGAGCCGCTGGGTCAGTGTCAGATTCACGGCGCGTCCTGAGGTGCGCCGGCAGGCGTGGGCCCGTCGCCTGGATTGCCGGGCATAGCCAGCTTGTAGCCGCGCCCCCAGACGGTCAGGATGCGCTCGGGCTGGGCGGGGTCGGTCTCGATCTTGGCGCGCAGGCGGTTGATGTGGGTGTTGACGGTGTGTTCGTAGCCCTCGTGCTGATAGCCCCACACGGCATTGAGCAGGTCCATCCGCGAGAACACTTTGCCGGGATGTTGTGCGAAGTAATACAGCAGGTCGAATTCACGCGGCGTCAGTTCAATCGGCTTGCCGTCCACAGTCGCCTCGCGCGTCAGCGGATCGATCGTGAGCCCGGCGAGTTGCAGACTGCCCGCGTCAATGCGCGAGTCTTTCGCCATGGCTTCGACGCGCCGCAGCAAGGCTTTGACGCGCGCGACCAGTTCGAGCACCGAGAACGGCTTGGCCAGGTAGTCGTCGGCGCCGAGTTCGAGGCCGAGGATCCTGTGCACTTCGCTCGACCGCGCGCTGGTGATGATGATCGGCGTATAGCGCGTCATCGCGCGGGCGCGCCGGCAGATTTCCAGGCCGTCGACGCCGGGCAGCATCAGGTCGAGGATCAGCGCGTCCCAGCCGCCTTGCTCCAGCAGGCGCAGCCCTTCGCTGCCGTCGGCGCTGTGCACGACTTCGTAGCGCTCGTCGCGCAGATGAAGGCTCAGCACGTTGGCGATGTCGACGTCGTCTTCAACGATCAGGATGCGCTTCAGTGGGTCCATGGAGGGCTTTAGCCGCGGGTTAGGGTGTGGTTCGGGGCGTGGTTCAGGGCGGTGGAAAGACAGGGCGCCCGCAAAAACGGGCCGTTGCGCCATTGTGCAAAATTTCCGGGCGGCGAGTTATCACATTTAATTTAACTTTTCGTGAGGACTTTGACACCCCTCGCGCCCTAGGATGTGGGCACTTTCCGCTGATTTGCAGCGTACGCAAGCCGCGTAACCATCCTAACCGACTTACCACAACGCCCGGAACCGACATGCTACTCATCGTTCTTGCCTATCTTGGCGGCGCTCTCACGATCCTCAGTCCGTGCATCCTGCCGGTGCTGCCCTTTGTCTTCGCGCGCGCCGATCAGCCTTTCGTGCGCAGCGGGCTGCCATTGCTGGCCGGCATGGCGCTGACTTTCGCCATCGTCGCAACCCTCGCCGCCGTGGGTGGCGGCTGGGTCACGCAGGCTAACCAGTATGGCCGCTGGCTTGCCATCGTCTTGCTCGCCGTCTTTGGACTGACGCTCCTGCTGCCGCGTTTCGCGGACCATCTGATGCGCCCGCTGGTGAGCGCCGGCAATCGCCTGTCGAATTTCGCGCAGGGCGACGGCCAGCAGGTTAGCGCGGGATCGTCCTTTCTGCTGGGCATCGCCACCGGCCTGCTGTGGGCGCCGTGCGCCGGTCCGATTCTCGGCCTGGTGCTGACCGGCGCGGCATTGCGGGGCGCGAGCGTCGGCACCACGCTGTTGCTGGTTGCCTATGCGGCCGGTGCGGCGACGTCGCTCGCGGTGGCGCTGCTGATCGGCGGCCGGGTGTTCACGGCGATGAAGCGCTCGCTGGGTGCGGGCGAATGGATCCGCCGCGGGATCGGCGCGGCGATGCTGGGCGGCGTGGTGGCGATCGCGCTTGGGCTCGACACCGGCGTGCTGGCGCGTGTATCGACCATCGCTACCGGTGGTATCGAACAGAAACTGGTCGACAAGCTGTCGCCCGGCGCGACGCCGGCTAATCCGGTGGCGGCGGGCAACAAGACCAATGCACCGACCAACGCACCGGCCAACGCACCGGCCAACGCATCGGGCAGCGATGCCGTGATGACGGCCAACCCTGCCGCCGATGCAAGCGACGCCGGCGCGATGATGCGTGTTTCGCAAGGCGCGTCAGGGGGCGCGGCTGCGTTGCCCGTCGAAGGTGTGCTGCCGACCTTGAACGGCGCCGTTCAGTGGCTGAATTCACCGCCGCTGACGGTTCAGGACCTGCGCGGCAAAGTCGTGTTGGTCGATTTCTGGACGTACTCGTGCATCAACTGCCTGCGTTCGCTGCCGTACGTGAAAGCATGGGCGCAGAAGTACAAGGACCAGGGGCTCGTCGTCATCGGCGTGCATGCACCGGAATTCGCGTTCGAACGCAACGTCGACAACGTGAAGAAAGCTGTCCACGATCTCGGCGTCGACTATCCCGTCGCGATCGACAACAACTACGCGATCTGGCGCGCACTGAACAATCAGTACTGGCCGGCCCATTATTTCGTCGATGGTAAAGGGCAGATTCGCTATCACCATTTCGGCGAAGGCGATTATGCGGAATCGGAAAAGGTGATTCAGGAATTGCTGACTGAGGCAGGGCATGCGAATGCGTCGAAGGTCGCAATCGGTATCACCGGCACGAGCGCGCAAGGCGTGCAGGCAGCGGCCGACAGCGCCGACATGCAATCGCCGGAAACCTATGTCGGATACGAGCGTGCCGAGAATTTCACGTCGCCCGGCGGCGCAGCGGAGGACAAGGTTCACACCTACACAGCGCCGTCACAGCCCGCCGTCAACGATTGGGGGCTGGCCGGTGTGTGGAATGTGGGTGCCGAACAAGCGACGCTCGCCGCGGCGTCCGGACGCATCGTTTATCGCTTCCATGCGCGTGATCTGCATCTGGTGCTCGGTCCGGGCAAGGACGGCAAGCCAGTTCGCTTCCGCGTAAGCGTGGATGGCGCGGCACCGGGCGCTGCGCACGGAACAGATGTCGCCGCTGACGGTACGGGCACCGTTACCGAGCAGCGTCTTTACCAACTCGTGCGGCAAACCGGCGATGTTGCTGATCACACGTTCTCGATCGAGTTTCTGGATCCGGGCGTGCAAGCGTATGCATTTACGTTTGGCTAAGCTGAGCCTGACGGCGTGAATCAACCACTTATCGAAAGACTGACATCATGCAAACAACCTCTACTAGCAAGGTTTCCCAACGCAGGCGTTCGTCGTTTTTCCGGCTCGCGGGTTGCGTCGCCATTGCGGCGGGCGTCTTCGCCGCGCAGCGCATCGCGAACTCAGCCGAAGCATTGACGAAGATTCCGCCGCCTGCCCATGACGAGAGCGTCGGCTCGGTGCATAGCGAAACCGCTGTGTTCGCGGGCGGCTGCTTCTGGGGCGTTCAGGGAGTGTTCGAACACGTGCGCGGCGTGAAGCAGGTCGCCTCGGGATACACGGGCGGCGCGGCTGGGACTGCGCAATATGAAACCGTCAGCGAGGGCGATACGGGGCACGCGGAGTCGGTGCAGGTCACCTATGACCCGACGCAGATAACGTACGGACGTTTGCTGCAGATTTTCTTCTCGGTTGCACACGACCCCACCGAGCTGAACTACCAGGGGCCCGACCACGGCACGCAATATCGCTCGGCGATCTTTCCAGCCAATCCTGAGCAGCGTAGCGTCGCGCAATCGTATATTGCGCAGCTCGACAAGGCGCACGTATTTTCAGGGCCAATCGTCACGCGCGTGGAGGATTTCAAGGGTTTCTATCCGGCGGAAAGCTATCACCAGAATTTCCTCGCGCTCCATCCTGACTACCCGTACATCGTGATCAACGATCTGCCGAAGGTGAGTGGACTGAAGCGCATGTTTCCCGATCTGTATCGCAACGATCCGGTGCTGCTCAAAGTGAGCGGCTAGTTTCTCGAGCTAGCCGCCCAACCCTCGAATCAAGCCTTCAACGGTAGCCAGATTTCGAGCCCACCCATGCCGCTGACCGGATCGAACTTCTCGTCATAGCGCTCGAAGTTGGGCGCATCGGCGGGAATATGTCCCGATGCCGGCAGCCACTGATTCCAGATCGTGTTCCAGGTGCGCCGTATGGTCGAGATATGCTCGCGGTGGTTGAACACCGCGTAGCGCTGCGGGGAAATGCGCAAGCGGCTCAGTTCGGCAGGCAATGCCGAAAAGTCGCTGACTTCGACGCCGCACAAATAGTCGACGTTGCCGGCGTCGTCGGCGTTGTAGCAGACGCCATACGCCATGTTGCCGACCTGGCCCGGCACTCTGCCGAAGTATTCGCCAAAGCGCTGCCACTGCGAAGGAATCGCGGCGCAGGTTTCGCTTGTATAGCGCTCGCTCAGGCCCGCGACGAGAAACGGTTTGCCGTCTTCGAAACGCGGCGGTTCGAGATGCGTGAGAAGGGTTTCGTCCATTTTGATCGGCTCCACGATGGCGATGTTGTCGAGGTGACCACGCGCGCGCAGCGCTTCGGGCGTCAGTCCGAATTGCTCGCGAAACGCACGCGTGAATGCTTCGTGAGAACCGTAACCGGCGTCGATGGCGACGGTCAGAATATCGGGTGCACCGTCGGCGAGGCGTCGTGCCGCTTCGCTCAAGCGGCGCGCGCGAACATAGCGCATCACCGAAAGCCCCGTGGCCGCTTCGAAAGCGCGCGCCAGGTGAAAGCGCGACACGCATCCACAGTTGGCGATGTCGTCGAGCGTCAACTCGCGAGCAAAGTGGCTTTCGATAAACCAGAGCGCTTTTCCAACGGGGTTCATTTCGGCTCTCACGTCAGCATGAAGCCAGCATAGCCAGGCGCGATGCGGCGCATTTGATCGCGCTTGCGGTTTTTCGGTGGGCGTCTGATTGACCGTGATCGGCCAGGTTTCAGATCGGAGAGGTCAGTAGTTTTCGGTCGCTGCCGTGTTGCTGGCACCACGCGACTGCGCTGCAGCGGACCCGCCGTCACCGTGTGCATCCGCGTGCGCGTTCGCGTTCGCGCCACCGGGTTGCCCCGGGCGCAGCAGCAAACCGCCCAATACACCCGCCGCTGCCGCGAAAATCGCACCGAACAGGAACGCCACGTGGTAGCCGCTGTTGAGCGCCGTCACCGCGTTTTCAGAAGCCTGCATCGCGTCACTGCGCGCTGCCGCGAGACTCGCGAGCACGGCGAGACCAAGTGCGCCACCCATCATGAACGACGTATTGACGATCCCGGACGCGAGACCCGAGTCGCTCGGATCGACGTCGCTCATGGCGGCCAGCAGCAAGGGATTGAATGCGATGCCCGCGCCGAAGCCGAGCAGGATCATGCCGGGCAGCACGTCGAGCACGAAGCTGCCGTTGACGGGCGCGCGCGCAAACAGCGCGAGGCCAATCGCCGCGACCAGCAGCCCGACGGCAAGCGGCGCGCGCAGACCGAAGCGCATCACCACGCGCGCCGACAGGCCCAGTGAAAAGAACGCCATGATCAGATTGGCCGGCAAAAACGCGAGCCCGACCTGCAAGGGCCGGTAGCCGAGCACGCGCTGCAGATACAACGCGGAGATGAAGAACCACGCGAACATTGCCGCTGCCCACAGCACACCGACCACATTGGCGGTTGCGACATTGCGCAGGCGGAACAGACCGAGTGGCATCAACGGATGCTGCACGCGCGCTTCGATCACGAGAAATACGGCCAGCAGCGCGAGCGCGGCGAACAGCAGTCCGAGCGTCTGCGCCGAGGTCCAGCCCGCTTCATTGCCATTCACGACGGCGTACACGGCCAGCATCAGCGAAGCGGTGACTGTCACCGCGCCGGCCACGTCGAGCCGCTCGCCATGAGCATGGCCGCGCGCCGATGGCAGGAGCGCGACGCACAGCGCGTAGACGGCGATGCCAATCGGCAAGTTGACGAGAAAGATCCAGTGCCAGCTCAGCAGGTTGGTCAGCAGACCGCCGAGCAACACGCCGATGCTGCCGCCGCCCGCGCAGACGAAACCGTAGATACCCATCGCTTTCGCCCGTTCGCCCGCTTCGGTGAACAGATTCATGATCAGCGACAGCGAAACAGCGGAGACGACTGCGCCGCCCAAACCCTGCACGGCACGCGCGCACACCAGCAGGATTTGCGAATTCGCCAGGCCGCACGCGAGCGACGCCAGCGTGAACAGCGTGATGCCGCCGAGGAACAGCTTGCGATGACCGTAGAGATCGCCCAGCCGTCCGCCCAGCAGCAGGCAGCCGCCGAAGGTGAGCATGTACGCATTGACCACCCACACCAGCGAGGTTTCGGTAAAGCCGAGGTCCGCGGCGATCGACGGCAAGGCAACGTTCACGATCGTCGTATCGAGCACGATCATGAGCACGCCGAGGCACAGAACGATCAGCGCCAACCAGCGTTTGTTGCCGTGGATGGAATGGGTCATGCAGGGGCTCCTTTGCCGTGGTCTATCGAGCGGAAGCGGGCTCAAGCGGGCTCAAGCAGGCTCAAGCGGGCACCAGCGGATGCAATCGAATGCCGGACGTTCCGCCGCTCGGCACGAAGTCGAAGCCCGGTCGGCAACCCGTTGATGGCAATGGGGATTTTTAGTCTAGCACCCGCGAGTTTTAAGCCACAACTACGAATTCCTGGGCGGGGTTGCCCATTAATCGCCGCCCAGCAGTTCGTACTTGCCGCCGCGCTCCAACGCTCGCTGATAGGCGGGCCGTGCGTGAATGCGTTTCAGGAAATCGACGACGGCGGGAATCTGCCCTTCCATGCCGCCGCGCGCGGTGGCGGCTTCGAGCGGAAAGCTCATCTGAACGTCAGCCGCCGTGAAATCGTTGCCGACGAACCAGCCGGTCGCGCTCAATTCCTTATTGATGAAACCGAGGTGCAGTTTCAACTGCGGATCGATGAAGCTCGATTGCAGCGTCCACGCGATCTTGCGGGCGATCGGCTTGGCGAAGAACGGCATCGGCGCGCTGGCGATGCGCAGGGCGATCAGTTTCAGCAGCAGCGGCGGCATCGCCGAGCCTTCCGCATAGTGCATCCAGTAGGTGTAACGCAGCCGCTCGGGCGTGCCCGCTGCGGGCGCGAAGCGGCCTTGACCGTACTTGTCGACCAGATACTCGATGATTGCGCCGGATTCGGCGAGGGTCTGGCCGTCGTCCGTAATGACGGGCGACTTGCCGAGCGGATGCACCGCGCGCAACTCGGGCGGCGCCAGCATCGTTTTCGGGTCGCGCTCGTAGCGCTTGATTTCGTATGGCACGCCGAGTTCTTCGAGCAGCCACAACACGCGTTGCGAGCGGGAGTTGTTCAGATGATGGACGATCAGCATGGGTCGAAGGAGGTTGGCCGGTGAAGCGTCACATCATAGGGGCGTTGTGCCGAGGCGGGGCTCTATTTGCTCGCCCCTTTGACGAAAGGGGCGAGCCATGCGGTGCGTCTCTTACTCCGATCCCATGCAACATAGTTGCCGAGGAAAGAGGGACTACATGAGGGGCTACCCGAGCGTACGCAATTCAAAGCGTTTGATCTTGCCGGTTTCGGTGCGCGGCAGCGAGTCGATGAAAGCGATGACGCGTGGGTATTTATACGGCGCCACGCTATTTTTAACGAAATCCTGCAGTTGCGCGACCATTTGGTCGTCAGGCGTATAACCTGGGTTCAGCACCACGAAGGCCTTGACGATCTGTCCGCGCGTCTCGTCGGGTACGCCGATCACGCCGCATTCGGCCACCGCGTCGTGTTGCATCAACACGCTTTCCACTTCCGGGCCGGAGATGTTGTAGCCGGCGGAGACGATCATATCGTCGGCGCGGGCCTGATAGAACACGTAGCCGTCTTCGTCGAGATAAACCGAGTCGCCGGGAAGATTCCAGCCGTCGCGAACGAACTTCGCTTGCCGTTCGTCGGCGAGATAGCGGCAGCCCGTCGGCCCGCGCACCGCGAGTTTGCCGATTGTGCCAGCCGGGACGGGTTGCATGGCGTCGTCCACGGCCTGCACGACATAACCCGGCACCGCGCGACCGATGGCATGCGGGCGGATCGCGTCGCCTTGCGCCGAGATGAAAATATGGATCAGTTCCGTGCCGCCGATCCCGTCGATCATTTCGATGCCGCTTGCGTCGTGCCATAGGCGGCGCGTCGAATCCGGCAATGCTTCTCCAGCCGAGACCGTTTTCTTCAAGCTTGAAACGTCGTGATGCGCGACGAGCGGAGCCATCTGCCGATAGAACGTTGGCGCGGTGAACATGACTGTCGCGTGAAAGCGCTCGACGGTTTGCAGCAAGGTCTCGGGCGTGAGCTTCTCGATCAGCACCGTCGACGCACCCACTCGCAGCGGAAAGCACAGCAAACCACCGAGGCCGAATGTGAAGGCGAGCGGCGGCGTGCCGCAAAACACATCGCTCGGTGAAGGTTTCAGAACATGCCGCGGAAACAGATCGCACATCGCGAGGACGTCGCGGTGAAAGTGCATGCAACCCTTCGGTGCGCCCGTCGTGCCGCTGGTGAAGGCGATCAGGCAGACGTCGTCAGCGGCAGTGTCGCAGGCGGTGAAGTGGTCCGGTTTGTTGATCGCCAAGGTATCGAGCGAATCGGCGGAATCATCATGAAACAGGCGCGTTTGTTTCAAACCCGCGCAGTAGAACTCGTCCTTGGGATCGTTGCAGCGTGCGAGTTCGGCGGTCAGGCGTGCGTCGCATAGCGCGGCGTTGACTTGCGCCTTGTCGATGATCTGCTTGAGTTCTTTCGCACGCAGCAGCGGCATGGTGGGCACCACGACGAGGCCGGCCTTCAGCGCGGCGAGCGCCGTCACCGCCATGTGCAAGGTGTTCGGTCCGCGCAGCAGCACGCGGTTGCCTGGCTGCAAACCCATTTCGTCGACCAGCACATGCGCGCTGCGATTCACCAAGGCCAGCAACTCACCATAAGTAGTCGCCTGCGGTTTCCCATCCACGTCCGACCAGATCGCCGGACGGTCGCGATGTCCCGCTTCGATCGTTCTGTCGAGCAATTCCGTCGCGCAATTGAAGCGCGCCGGGTAAGCAACGTCCGGGTTGTCGAGCAGAAAGACGGGCCATTGATCCTGCGGCGGAAGATTGTCGCGCGCGAAGGTATCGACGTGTGCTGACGGTTCCATCATGGTCTCCCGGGCGTTGAGCCGGCTGAATGCGCTTCGGTTGGCTTGGTGGCTGGCTATTGCGTGTTTCGTGTGCTTACTGCGGAATCACTGCCGTGGCTTCGATCTCGACCTTGGCTTCGTCTTCGATCAATGCAACGACCTGTACCGCGCTCATCGCGATGTCGTAGTCGCCGATCAACTCGCGAAACGCGCGGCCGATATCTTTCAGCGAGGCGAGGTATTCGCGCTTGTCCGTGACGTACCACGTCAGCCGGACCAGATGCTCGGGCTTGCCGCCCGCTTCGTGCAGGACGGCGAGGATGTTCTTGAGCGCCTGAATCGCCTGCTGCGCGAAGTCGGTGGTCTGAAAACGCGCCTGTTCGTCCCAGCCGATCTGGCCGGCGATGAACACCTGCGTGCCGGTTGCGGCAACGCCGTTCGCGTAGCCGCGCGGCTTGATCCAACCGGCGGGAAGGAGAGCTTTTTTCATGAGCGATGCGCCTCGATGGATTCAGGCTGTGGGACAAACGCCGCGAGCGCGCTCGCGATGTCTGTGGGAATGTCGATGGATGTGCCGCTTTCGAGCGATGTCGTTACCAGCACCTGTTTCGCGCGAAACCGGATTTCGTCGCCGTGCTGGCCGACGATCTCGATACTGATCGAGCGGCGCCCGACCTTCGTGACGCTGAGTGACAGCGTGATCGTTTCGCCCATCTGGCTCGGCCGCGAAAACTCGCAATCGAGCTTGACGATCGGCAAGCCGACCCGGCGTTGCGCGATCATTTGCGCATAGTCGATCTGCATGCCTTCGTTGAACCAGTCTTCGACCAACGCGTTGGTCATCACCAGATATTGCGGAAAGAACACGATGCCGGCCGGATCGCAGTGCTGGAAGCGGATACGGACAGCTCGTTCGAAGGTCGCGTTCATTTCGCTGCGTCCTTGATGACTTCCGCGGCGTGCGCCTTCAGAAGGTCGCGGCCGACAATCAACTGTTGCACCTCAGTCGCGCCTTCATAGATCCGCAACGCACGAATTTCGCGGTACAGCATCTCGACGGCTGTGCCGCTTTGCACGCCCATGCCGCCATAGAGTTGCACGGCGGCGTCGATCACGTGTTGCGCGCCTTCGCTTGCGTGCCACTTGGCCATCGCGGCTTCACGGGTGACCTGTTCGCCCTGATCGCGCAGCCAGGCCGCGCGATAGACCAGCAATGCGCTGCTGTCGATCGTCAATGCCATTTGCGCGAGCTTGGCTTGCGTCAACTGAAAATCGCCGAGCGTCTGTCCGAACATCTTGCGCGACGCCGCACGCGAGAGACCTTCAGCCATCGCATGACGCGCGAAGCCCAACGACGCTGCCGCCACCGAGGTGCGGAAAATATCCAGCGTACGCATCGCGAGTTTGAAACCTTCGCCGGGTGCGCCGAGCATCTGGCTGCGCGGCACGCGTGCGCCGGCAAAGTGCAAACGCGCTAGCGGATGCGGCGCGATCACGTCGATGCGTTCGGCGATTTCCAGACCCGGGGTGTCGGCATCGACGATGACGGCGGTGATGCCGCGTGCGCCCGGCGCTTCGCCGGTTCTGGCGAACACTACGTAGAAATCGGCGATGCCGCCGTTGGAGATCCACGTTTTGTCGCCGTCGAGTACGTAGAAGTCGCCGTCTTCGCGCGCTGAGAGGGACATCGCAGCGACGTCCGATCCCGCTTCCGGTTCCGACAAAGCGAAGGCGGCGATAGCCGTGCCATTTGCGACCCGTGGCAAATAACGTGTCTTTTGCTCATGAGTGCCGCCGAGCGAGATCGCGCCAGAGCCGAGTCCCTGCATCGCCAAGGCGAAATCCGCGAGACCGGAATGCTTGGCGAGCGTCTCACGCAGCAGGCACACCGCGCGCGTGTCGATCGTGTCGCCATTCCCGCCGTAGGCAACGCCGCCGACACCGTATTTCAGCCAGCCCGCTGCACCGAGTTCACGGACCAGGCGGCGGCAGGTTGCATCGACGTCGTCATGTTCTACGTGCGAGAGATTCGCGCGGCACCATGCTTCGATACCTGCGGCCAGTTCGCGATGGCGTGGTTCGAAAAACGGCCAGGCCAGTGCGCTGTGCAGATCCAGATCGCTGTTGGTGCTCAATTCAATCTCCCTCGAAGACAGGGCGCGACTTCGCGGCAAACGCGCTATACGCACGTTCGAAATCGCGCGTGCTCATGCAGATTGCCTGTGCTTGCGCTTCCGATTCGATCGCTTCGTCGATGCTCATGCTCCATTCCTGGTGCAGCATCTTCTTCGTGATGCCGTGCGCGAAGGTCGGACCGGCGACGAGATCGGCGGCGAGCTTCTGTGCGTCTGCGATGAGCGCTGCCGGTTCGCACAGGCGGTTATAGAAGCCCCATGCGTGGCCCTCGTCACCACTCGCCGAGCGGCCCGTGAACAGCAATTCGGCGGCGCGTCCCTGACCGATGATGCGCGGCAGGATCGCGCAAGCGCCCATATCGCAACCGGCGAGACCGACGCGAGAGAACAGAAACGCGAGCTTGCTGCGCGCGGTGCCGAGCCGCATATCGGACGACATTGCCAGGATCGCACCGGCGCCGGCGCAGACGCCGTCGACCGCGGCGATGATGGGTTGCGGGCAGTGGCGCATCGCTTTGACCAGATCGCCGGTCATGCGCGTGAACAGCAGCAGTTCCGGCATCGGCAGATCGATCAGCGGCGCGATGATGTCGTGCACGTCGCCGCCTGAGCAGAAGTTCTCGCCCGCGCCGTGAATCACGACTGCCTTCACGTCGGTCGCGTACGCGAGTTGCCGGAACAGATCGCGCAATTCAGCGTACGACTCGAACGTCAGCGGGTTTTTGCGTTCGGGGCGGTTCAGCGTGATCGTCGCGACCTTGTCGGCGACCGACCAGCCGAAGTGCCGCGCCTCGTAACCGGCGAGTGTCAGGCGGTTGCCGGCTAGCAGCGCGTCGGCGTTGGATCGTGTCATGAGTGTCTCCAGTTCGGTGCGGATCAGTCTTTCAGACTGTCGAGCAGATGTTGTTTGAGTTTGCCGAGGCGCTGATGGGTCCGCGATTTTTCATCGAGGCTCAAGCCGCCGAACAGTTCGACAACCCATTGCTCATGCGCGATGGCCATCTTGTCGAACGCCTTGCGACCCGCGGGTGTGAGGCACACGCTGATCGAGCGGCGATCGTTGGGATCGGTGCCACGCGAAACCAGACCTTCTTTTTCGAGCTGATCCGTAATGCCGGTCACGTTGCCGCCCGTCACCATCAAACGGCGCGACAGTTCGGTCATCTTCAGGCCTCCCGGATGACGTTCGAGTTGCGCCATCAAATCGAAACGCGGCAACGTGGTGTCGAATTCATTACGCAGGCGCTTGCGCAGTTCGGCTTGCACGAGATTGGTCGTGGTCAACATGCGCAGCCACAGACGCAGGCCCATGTGACTATCGGCGCCGGTACTCATTTCCAGATCCACGACGTTCTCCGCTGGTTTGGCGACGCCTTTGCGCGGCGGCTTTGTTTCAGCCGTCGTAGTCTTTTTGAAGTTCGATAACTTGGTCACATTACTTCTCCACCGGAGATGGAAATGGATTGACCCGTGATCGCGTCCGAGCCGGGTTGGCAGAGCCAAAGCACTGAGTTCGCGACTTGCTCCGGGCTCACGAAACGACGCTGCGGATTCGTGCGCAGCAAGGTTTCACGCGCCTGCTGTTCGGTGCGCGAGGTCTTGCTGGTGATCTGTTCGAGCGATGCGTGCAGCAGTTCGGTTTCTGTATAACCGGGGCAGACGGAGTTGACTGTGATGCCCTTAGTCGCGACTTCCAAAGCGAGTGAACGCGTCAGGCCGATCACGCCATGTTTCGCGGCGCAGTAAGCGGCGACGTAGGCGTAGCCGATTTGCCCCGCCGTGCTCGCGACATTGACGATGCGGCCGTGGCCACGCTCGAGCATGCCGGGCAACACGGCGCGCGTGCCGAGGAAGACGCCGGTGAGGTTCACGTCGAGCATGCGCTGCCAGAGCGCCATGTCGGTGTGAGTGAAGGGTGCGGCTTGCGCCTGGCCGGCGTTGTTGACGAGGATATCGATTGCGCCGGCTTGTGCGAATGCCTTCTCGACCGATTCTTCGCTGGTGACGTCGACGCTGATGCAGGCGACCTCGCCGAGCCCGTTGAAAATCTCCCGCTGCGCATCGAGACGTTGTGCGTTGCGGCCCATCAAGGTGACGCGGGCGCCGGCGCGCAGCAGCGCTTCGGCTACGGCGGCGCCGATGCCGCTGCCGCCGCCTGTGACGACAGCGTGCTGTCCTGCGAGGGTCGTGTTGGGCGTATTCACGTTGTCCCCTCAGCGCGTTGCGCGCGTTCTTGTGGCGACAAGCCTGCGTTCGCGGCGGCCTGTGCACGCTCGCGTTCGAGATTGCGCTCGAGTTGCGATTTGGCTGCCGTGTAAGGCTTCGGCCACGTCACGTCCAGATAGCCGATTTTTGCGGCTTCATTCAACGTCCACGACGGATTGGCCAGATGCGGCCGCGCGATCGCACAGAGATCGGCACGGCCCGCCGCGATGATGCTGTTCACGTGGTCCGCTTCCGAGATCGCACCAACGGCGATGGTTGCGATGCCGGCTTCGTTGCGCACGCGGTCGGCGAAAGGCGTCTGGAACATGCGGCCAAACACGGGCTTTTCCTGCTTGCTGACCTGGCCCGACGAGACGTCGATCATGTCCGCGCCTGCGGCTTTGAACGCGCGGGCGATCTGAACGGCGTCGTCGGGCGTGGTGCCGCCTTCGACCCAATCGTTAGCGGAAATACGCACGGAAATCGGCTTGTCTTGCGGCCAGACGGCGCGGATCGCCTTGAAGACCTGCAACGGGTAACGCAGACGGTTTTCAAGTGAGCCGCCATATTCGTCGGTGCGCTGATTCGTCAACGGCGACAGGAAGCTCGAGAGGAAATAGCCGTGTGCGCAGTGCAGTTCGAGCCAATCGAAGCCGGCTTCCGTGGACATTTGTGTGGCGCGTACGAATTGCGCTTCGATTTCTTTAAGTTCGTCTCGTGTGGCTTCATGCGAGGTCTGACTGACGCCGCTTAAATATTGCTGCGGCGAAGCGGACACGAGCGGCCAGTTGCCTTCGTCAAGCGGCTGGTCGATGCCTTCCCACGCTACACGTGTCGAGCCTTTTGCGCCGGAGTGCCCTAGCTGAATGCCGATCTTCGCGTCCGATTGACTATGCACGAGATCGACAATTCGCTTCCATGCCGTGAGATGCTCCGGCGCGTACATGCCGGGACAAGCGGGCGTGATGCGCGCTTCGGGCGACACGCAGGTCATTTCCGTCATGACCAGCCCGGCGCCGCCCATGGCGCGGGCACCGAGATGCATCAGATGATAGTCACCGGCGATGCCGTCGACGGCGGAGTATTGCGCCATCGGCGAGACGACGACGCGGTTTTTCAGGGTGACGCCACGCAACGTGAAGGGCGTGAACATCGGCGGAACGGAGTGCTTTTCAGGCGCGCGTTCAATGCCGGAGCGGTGTGCGAGCCAGTCTTCGAACGTCGAGAGATAGGTCGCGTCACGCTCCCGCAAGTTCTCGTGCGAAATACGCTGCGAGCGCGTAAGCAGCGAATACGCGAACTGCTCCGGCTCGAACGATGTGTAGCGATCGACATGCTCGAACCACTCCGTCGAATTGCGCGCGGCGTTCTGGATGCGCAATACGTCGATACTGCGGACATCCGTGTAGTGCTGCAACGCAGCGGGCAAATCACCCGGATGCGCGCCCATGCTGTTGGCGAGTTCGATCGAATCTTCGAGCGCGAGCTTGGTGCCCGAGCCGATCGAAAAGTGCGCGGTGTGCGCGGCGTCGCCCATCAGTACGATCGGTGTTTGCGTGCCGTCGGCGTTGCCGCGCCAATGCACCCATTCCTCATTGACGACGCGCGGGAAGCGAATCCACTGCGACGATCCACGCAAATGCGCGGCGTTCGACAGCAACGGGTTGCCGTCCAGATACTTGGCGAACAGCTTCTCGCAGAACGCGATGCTGTCTTCCTTGCTCATTTCGTCGAGACCGGCGGCGCGCCATACGCGCTCCGGTGTTTCCACGATGAACGTAGAGGTCTGATCGTCGAAGCGATAGGCGTGGGCCTGGAACCAGCCGAACTCGGTTTCTTCGAAGGCGAATGTGAAGGCGTCGAAGAGCTTTTTGGTGCCGAGCCAGACGAAGCGGCAATCGCGCATGTCGATCGCGGGCTTGTAGGTGGCGGTGTACTTCTGACGGATGGCGCTGTTGGCGCCGTCACAGGCGATGATCAAGTCGGCGTCGTAGGTGGTGTCGTCCGTGACCTGGGTTTCGAAAACCAGCTTGACGCCCAGTTCTTCGCAGCGGGCCTGGAGGATATTCAGCAGACGTTTGCGGCCGATGCCGCAGAAGCCGTGGCCCGACGAGCGAACCTGCCTGCCGCGGAAATTGATCTCGATGTCGTCCCAGTGGTTGAAGGCGTCGAGGATCGCGTCTGCGCTCGGGGCGTCGGCGGCGCGCAGGTTGCCGAGTGTCTGGTCGGAGAAGACCACGCCCCAGCCGAAGGTGTCATAGGGCCGGTTGCGCTCCACCACCGTGACGTCATATGCCGGGTTCCGGCCCTTCATTAACAGGCCGAAGTACAAGCCGGCCGGGCCGCCGCCGATACATACGATGCGCATGTTGACTCTCCATGTGGACCTTTCTCTGGAGGGTAATTTAGGCGTCGATAGTTTAGATGTCAAGTAAATTGTGGGGCGGCGCGCGTGCGCGTTGCGGCGGATGGTCAGTCAACAAATGAAGCGGGCGAGACGCGCATCGTATGCCCGTTCACCGGACGGGTGTCCCGTCGTTGGTCAACTACGTGTATCAACCCCGCGGAGAAGAACTTCCTCCATAGGGGCGGGGACATGGACGAAGTACCCCTGTATGTAGTCGGCTCCCATGTCTCGCAGCAATGCCGCGACGGCGGCTGTTTCGACGAATTCCGCAATGGTCTGCTTGCCGACTGCCTTTGCTACATCGCAGATACACCGCACCATCGCCTGATCAATGGGGTCATGTTCGAGATTGGTGATGAACTGTCCGTCGATCTTGAGGTAGTCCACAGGCAACGCTTTAAGGTAGCCGAACGACGATGCGCCACTTCCGAAATCGTCCAGGGCGAAGTGCATGCCGCGCAATCGCAGCGACTGGACGAACTCCGTTGCAACTGACAGATTCGTGATCGCCGCTGTCTCTGTTACTTCAAAGCAAAGCTTATGCGTGTCGAATTGAAATGAGTCAGCCAGATCCCTCACGTACCGATGGAAGGCGTGGTCACCAATGGACTGGCCGGAGAGGTTCACCGCGATACTGTCAACGTGGTCCAACTGGTCGCGATGGTGTGTCATCCATGCGAATACGTATTTGACCACCCAGCGGTCAATGCGGGAGGCCATGTGGAAACGTTCAGCCGCTGACAGAAAAACGTCGGGCAGTACCAGAGTCCCATCAGACTCGCGCAGGCGCAACAGAAGTTCGCACCGAAGATGGTTCTCCTGCTGACCAAGCGCCCGTATGCGCTGGGCATATAGCTCGAAACGGTCTTCATCGAGGGCCTGCTCCAGACGCGTGACCCACTGCATCTCGCCGTGCCGCGCGATTACGGCCTGATCGGCGTCGAACCACGAGTGCACACGGTTACGCCCGGCGTCCTTGGCGGCGTAGCACGCATTGTCAGCGGCCTGAAGCACGGCCGCAGTCGTTGGCCAGCGCTCGTCAATGGGTACCAGACCGATGCTCGCACCAATATGGAAGCGACGTTCGTTGTAGGCAAATCGAAATTCGTCGAGGCGCTCGCAGATCTGGGAGGCGACCCGACGGGCCTGCTCCGTGTCGCATTGCTCCAGGATGACGCCAAACTCGTCGCCTCCTAGCCGGGCTAGTGTGTCGGTTGCCCGGATACACTGTCCCACCTGTTCCGTCACTTGTCGCAGCAACTGGTCGCCGGCGATATGCCCGAAGGTATCGTTCACGACCTTGAATTGATCAAGGTCGATGTACAGCATGGCGTGTTTGCTGCCTGCCTCGCGTGCATGGATTAGCACGCGGTTAAGTTGCGTTTCGAATTCCGCGCGATTTAGCAACCCCGTGAGGGCATCATGTGTGGCGCGATAGCTCATTTCTTTGGTGAGCCGACGTTCTTCGGTCACGTCGTGAAACACCAGAACGACACCCAGAACTTCGCCAATCGTACTGACGATCGGGGCAGCGGAATCCTTGATCGCATGTTCTGCACCGGACCGTGATATCAGGACGATATTGTCAGTGTTACCTACGACGCGGTTCTCACTCAGACACTGGGTGACGGGATTCGGAGCGTGCATGCGCGTTGATTCGTTGCGGGCATCAAATACATCGTCCAGCGGAAGGCCGCGCGCCTGGGCAATGAGCCAGCCCGTTAGTCGCTCTGCCACTGGATTCAGGTATGTGACGCGACCGTGCGGATCGGTTGTGACGACGCCGTCGCCGATTGAATGCAACGTTATCTGGAGGAATTCATGCTGTTCGGCAAGGGTCGCCTGCATCCGCTTGCGCTCGGTGGTCTCGAGGACCAGAACAGCACACTGATTGGGGCCGGGGCGATATGCCACCATGTCAAACCAGCCGTCCCCTGCTGTCGGTATATCCTGTCGCGCAACCGGCTCGCCGGTGAGTACAACCCCAGTTAGCGTGCCGAGCCAGTCCCATTCCAGGTCTGCCAGCCCGGCAAACACCTCGGAGACCTTCCTGCCGATCATGAGATCGGACGGAATATGACTTGTCCTTGCAATTGCCGGATTTGCCGCGACGAACCGGAAGTCGACAACCTTCGCGCTTGCGTCGCTGACAATATCCAGCAATACGAATCCGACCTGCATGTGCTCAAAAAGTGCGCGATACCGGCGCTCACTTTCGAGCAGGGTGGCCTCGACCTTCCTGCGCTCAGTGATATCCTCGATCACGGCCATGGACCGCCATGGCACGCCGTCGCTCTGCCTTTCGAGAAAGGCGGACAACAATACGTCGATCACTTCGCCGTCCTTGCGCACCATTTCGTATTCGACGTTGCGGCAATGACCGGTGCGGAAGAACTCGGGAAGCACGACCTGACGGGCGTACTCGCGCGACGCGGGTGTCAGGAAATCGGATGACGGCCGCCCCAGCACCTCGACCCGGTCATACCCAAGCGTGCGAAGCCATAAGTCGCTCACGCTTATGAGCCTGCCTTGCACATCAATCGAGTGAAGCATCGCCGGGGTGCGTTCGTAGAGTTCGCGATACCTCCGCTCGCTCTCGATCAACGCCTGTTCGGCGCGCCTGCGTTCACTAACATCGCGTCCCACTGCATGGATCGCCACAATCCGTCCGTCGATGTCTGTCACCGGTCGGTAGTTCCAGCGCACCCATCGTTCGACATTATTTATCGTGGACATACGGGCGACCAGCGTCGCGCCCGATCGACGCGTCACCACGTCACGTAGAGCCGCGGCCACCGATGCGCGGTCCTCGTCGGCAACCGTATCAAGCAGGTTGGCACCCGCAAGCCTCGACGAGGAGCCGTCCATATAGCGTGCGGAGGCGTCGCTAACGTAGCCGATCTCTCCACTGGAACTGGCCAGCACGACGAGGTCTGTTTTCGGCTCAGGAGCGGTGTTCAGATTGAATCCCTTCCCGAACTGGGCGTCGGCGAGGGCACCCGCAGTGGGATTGAGCAGGCAGGTGCTGACAATATGCGCCAGGCTGTCCAGAGCAGCACGTTGCATATGAGTCAGTCGTTGCGGCTCGCATGCCGCCACCGACAGCACACCTATGCACTGCCCCATCGGGAGAAGGATCGGCGTATTTGCATAGAACCGGATCTCAAGCGTACCGAAGATGAACGGATTCTGGGCAACGCGAGGATCGTCTGCCGCATCGACCACCTCAACCGCTTGATGGTCGCCCGCAACGAGCAGGCAGAACGCCGCCTCAGCGGCCGTCCACTCTTCCGCAGATAACCCGACATCTGAATGAAGCCAGCTCGAGTCAGGATCCGGCAAGGTTACTGCGGCGATCGGCACCTCGCAAATCGTCGCAGCGAGGCGTGCGACCTCTTCAAAAACTGAGGTGATTGTGCCACTGACAATAGCCGAATTGATAGCGTCGCCACGATGCGCGGGCCGGTACTCAGGCAGACGGTGAGATGTCATGTCGGGGTTCCCCGGAAGATTGCACGACTGAATGCGAAAGGTATCAACAGCGTACGCTGTTTTTTTGTTTTTGCCGTTTCCGGAACATATCTTGACTGACGGTCCCGACAAGGACCACAAGTCTGCACGGCAGGGTGAATCTGTCATGGATGCGATAACGGCTGGTTGCCGTCGGCGCGCAGGCGAGCGGAGACGGCGCGATTCCGAAGGTAGGCGAGCAATGCGCATACCCGGTCCGGCGCGACCGCACAGAGGACCGAAGAGCGGGTCATGTGCTTTTGCCTTGCGCATACCATGTACGGATTGACGGTCACGCAGACAAGCGTCCTCCCGGCACGGATGGCTTCGCTACCCCACGCTTAACCGTCTGAACCTCAGAGTTGCCTTGATCCGGACGTCGGCACTTCGACTCACTGGAGGTGCTGGCCGCCGTTGATGGCGATATTCGCCCCGGTCAGAAAACCTGCCTCGCGCGAACACAGGTACAGGACTAGCGCAGCGACTTCGGCGGGCTGTCCGAGCCGTCCGACAGGTATCTGGGGAATGATCCTGGTTTCGAGGACGTCCTGCGGCACCGCCATCACCATCCGCGTCGCAATGAATCCTGGCGAGATCGTGTTAACGGTTACACCTCTTTTCGCGACCTCGAGCGCCAGCGATTTCGTGAAGCCGTGGATGCCTGCTTTCGCGGCCGCATAGTTGGTCTGGCCGAAGCCGCCTTTGGAACCGATGATCGAGGATATATTGATAATGCGTCCCCAGCCACGCTCGACCATGCCGTCGCAGACGGGCTTCGTCATGTTGAAGACCGAATCGAGGTTGGTGCGGATGACTGCATCCCAGTCGACCTTGTCCATCTTCCTGAAAACGGCATCGCGGGTGATACCGGCATTGTTGACCAGGATGTCAACCGGGCCCACTTCGTCGAGGATTCTTCCGGCACACGTTGCACACGATTCGTGGTCCGCCACATCGACGGCATAGGCGCGGAACAGGCGGTCCTGGGTTTCCATGCGTGCAAGCCACGCGTCGACGCCTGTGTTTTTAGGCGAGTAAGTGACAATGGTCGTGTAGCCGGCATCGCGCAGTCTGATGCTGATGGCTTCGCCAATCCCGCCGGTCCCACCTGTGACAAGGGCGATCTGATTCGTCATTTCCGTTACCTGATCGTCGATTCAAAGAAAAAAGCGACGCACGAGCCTCCGAAAAGATCGGAGCGTTCCCACACCATGAATTTCGCAGTTTGACGACCTGCAGATGCGGACATAACAGCCGTACGTCGCGGAAGGAACGACTACTTCGATGTAGCACGAGCAGCCCGTTCGGCCGCCTGCCTGGTGGTTTTTGACACGACTTCACTCACTGCTGCGGCATTGCTTTCTGCAGCGAGGATCGCCTGTTGAGTGGCCTTGTACGTCGTCTCGTACCAGGTGCCTGCGGCGGCAATCGCAGACTTCAAGGATGTAATGGCGGTTTCTGCAGCGGCCGGCGCATGCCGCGCGGCCCCGCCAATCGCCTCCTGCAATTTGCGCTGCTGCCCAGTGACATACTCATTGATGACGTTTGCAAATTCCAGTTGGGAATTTGATGCAATGGCGAATAATTGCCGGTAGTACGACTGGATTTGCGGCGCGATCCGTTCCGCCGCGCCACTGTGCAGTGCGCCCCATTCTTGAAGACTGTTTCCCGATAGCGCTTCGAACACTACCTCTCCGGTTTCGGTGATACTCGACCTGGCGGTTTTCAGATTCAGTTCGATCATCTTCTGAAAAGTCTCGACGGTTCTGTTTGCCAAAGCAAACGATGCTTCCATGCTAGCCTGTTGCCCCACAGAGTTTTGCTCAGGATTCCACAGATTCATCGCTTGCTCCAAAAAGGTGACAGGAAAGGGGTACGTTGAGAGAGAAAAAAACCTTCATCCAATGAAGCCGGGTTGTGTCAAAAGATCTTCGCCCCTGCGCCCTTGACGACATGGGCATCTGGAGCGCCGATATCGGCTTCTGTTACAGGTTCGAGAGGCAACGCTAAGGCGAGGGGATGCTCCGATCTGCCTGTACAGCATCTGCAGTCCCGTCGCCCGGACAGCACTGCCTTCGGCTTGCTGCCGGGTGCGGTGCGTCGTGGACGGCTCGGCTCATCATGCTGCTCCACGTCGAACCGGTCCAACTGCAGAAGCAGGCTATCGATCGAGCATAACTGGACCTTCGTGAGATGGCACGAGTCGAGTAACCGGTAGAGCCGTCTGCGCCAATATTCGGCTGGCAGAATCGGGCCGTCTTCAAACCCGCATAACGACGGACGCATCACGCACTCGATGTGCGCGATGTCCTCATCGATCAATATACCCATGCCCGCCCCCGGTGCATTTTCGAATACTGCTCAATGACGTGTTTTACATTCGTGTGTGACCGGTACTATAGGTCTATCTATCTTCGAAATCCAATCTTAAATCGTGCATATGGCGATGCCGATGCCTGTCCGTAAATAGTTCGATAGAAAATCGTTAAAAAAGAACGCGCGATTCAAACACCTTTTCGCTTTGGCGTAACGCTATATGTCGAAGCAGGGGATCCTTGTGCGAGCGTAACTCTGGCGAATATCCAATGTGCATGACGTTCGCTGGGTGGAGAAGGAATCAAACGGCGTCGTTGCCGCGTGGTGCAACAGCGAAGAGTCAATTTATTGGCGAATTGAGCACCTGTTACGTGCCGCACGATGGTGCACACGTGGTGAATTCGAGCTCGCCGAATCGTGCAAACGGGCATAGGGCGGCGGAGCCTTGACAGCGGCTCAATGGTTCCTACTATCGATTGACTGACCGGTGCCAAGACGAGAGCGAAGACTGCCTTTCTCTCCGTGGCATGGGAAGTTGCGGTCGAAGATGCGCGGCCGTCGCCGCGACCTGAGGTTGTCTGCGAGCAATGTACGTCCCTACGCTCAATGCTCTCAGGAAGGCCGTTGAAATTTGCCCCGGCTGGATGATTGGGGTGCTGTCTCGACAAGCTCCGAATACGACTTGCTGCTGATTTTCGGATGCATAAGGTGGGTGGCCGATGTTGCGAGGGCGTGTACGGAGAAACGACATGTTCACTCGATTCCAATCAAGATTCCGGGTCATTGTTCTGATTCTTTTCACTGTGGTTTGTACGTCATCCGAAGCAATAGCGCAAACGACACGGCAGCTCGTCACTCAGGTTGTCGACGAGCGGCAGACCATTGAGCTGGCCGGCAATATTCGACCCGAGGCAAGCGCGCAGAACGATCTCGGGCGGGTCGACGACACGCTTGCGCTTGACCACATGCAGCTTCTGCTCAAGCGCCCAACCGAGACCGAAGCGGCTCTCGTGCGCTTCATCGATCTACTCCATGATCCGAAGTCGCCTTATTTCCATCAGTGGCTCACGGCCGAGCAATTCCGCGCGAATTTCGGTCCGGCAGACGCCGATGTGAGCATGGTCAGCAATTGGCTTTCGAGGCACGGACTCACGGTGAACGGCGTGCAGGCAGGTGGCATGGTGATTGACTTCTCGGGCACCGCCGGGCAGATCCACGACGCGTTCAGGACAGAAATTCATCGGCTCGACGTGGGCGGCGTCGGGCATGTCGCGAACATGAGCAATCCCCGAATTCCGGCAGCACTTTCGGATGTGGTGAATGGGATCGTGTCACTGAATGATTTCCGGCCGCACACAAATTTCAAGTCCAGACCCGAATACACGTACACCAGTGGCAGTTCAACCTATCATGCAGTCGCTCCCGCGGATCTCGCTACGATCTACAATCTGAACCCGATGTTTCGTTCCGGCATCTCCGGCCAAGGCCAGACGATCGTCGTGATCGAGAACACCAACGTTTACAGCCCAGCCGACTGGACGACCTTCCGCTCGACCTTCGGATTGTCCAGCTACACGTCGGGCTCCTTTACTCAAATCCATCCGGTGCCGGCAAGCGGTGCGAACAACTGCACGAATCCCGGAGTCGTCGCGGGCAACGAGAGAGAAGCTGAACTGGACGCAGAATGGGCCAGTGCCGCGGCTCCAGGCGCCGCCGTCGTACTCGCGTCCTGCGGGGACACGAGTACCACGTTTGGCGGCCTGATCGCGCTCCAGAACCTCGTGAACAGCAGCAACCCGCCGGCGATAATCAGTATCAGCTACGGCGAATGCGAGGCGATGAACGGGGCCACCGCCAATGCCGCTTACAGTTCGGTCTACCAGCAGGCGGTCGCCCGCGGCATCTCTGTTTTTGTCTCGGCCGGTGATGAAGGGGCCGCGAGCTGCGACGCAAATTTGGGAAATGCCACCCATGGAATCGGAGTCAGCGGCTTTGCCTCGACACCCTACAACGTTGCGGTTGGGGGCACTGATTTCGGCGACACCTATGCCCGGACCACGGCTTCTTACTGGACCGCGGCTAATGCCGCGACCTATGGCTCGGCGATATCTTACGTCCCGGAAATTCCGTGGAACGATTCCTGCGCCAGCGTGCTGATTGCTGCTGCGAACGGCTACCGCACGAGCTATGGCACGACCGGTTTTTGCAACAGTCCGACCGGCAACGCCAATTACCTGACGACGGCGAGCGGCAGCGGCGGCCCAAGCGGCTGTGGGGCGGGTGCGCCGTCGGTGAGCGGCGTCGTGAGCGGAACGTGCCGCGGCTATGCCAAGCCGGTCTGGCAAACGCTGCTTCTGCTGTTGGGCAACCCCGCCGACGGCGTGCGTGATCTTCCTGACGTCTCACTCTTCGCGGCCAACGGCGTTTGGGGCCACTACTACATTGTCTGCGATTCTGACGTGCCGGATGGCGGTGCGGTTTGCACAGGAGCCCCGAGCGGGTGGGCCGGCGGCGGGGGAACGTCATTCGCCGCGCCGATATGGGCCGGGTTCCAGGCCCTGGTGAACCAGGCGACCGGGTCCCGGCAGGGTAATCCGAACCCGGTCTACTATTCCCTCGCGGCCACGGAATATCTGTCGGGCGGGACCAGCACCTGCAATTCGAGTCGCGGCAATGGCGTCGCCAGCAACTGCGTCTTCTATGACATTACGCTCGGCGACATTGACGTGAACTGCTCAGGCACGAATGATTGCTATCGCCCGAGCGGCAATTACGGCGTCCTCTCAACGAGAAACAGCAGCTATTCGAAAGCGTACGGCACCGGTGCTGGTTGGAACTTTGCCACCGGCATCGGCACGGTCAACGTCACCAATCTGGTGAACGCCTGGCCGCGTTGACCGGTTCGATAAGTGGGTGTGTGGAGGCTACGCGCGCCGCGCAGGAGACCCCTTGGGGGGCAGCGGCGCTTGCGTTCGCGCGTCGGTCGATGATTGTTTTCGCCCACGTTGTTCAGCCGGGCGCCGGCTTTGGCGAAGAGTGCAGCGCAAGCCAGTTAGAGCACGCCATGGACCAACCGGTAGCGCACGCGGCTCATGTGCCCGCGATAAGTCATGTCGTGAATGGAGGTTCCGATGAGTGAAGCAGTGGGAATCGTGATGAGTTCGTTCGTGCTGGCGATGGCACCCGTGTTCGTCGCCGCTCATTATTACCGGGAGCAGATGCGCCGAAAGCGGCTCAGGCAACTGGCTCACCGTCACTACTGGCCGCACTGGAGCAACGCCCGGCATTGAGCTTTTGCGCTCGCTGCGCTGTTGTTGCGGTACCAGGGGGGCGCGTCGTTGCCGGCACGTATGCGCGCACGGGTTTCGTCAGGAAACGCACACGGGCAATACCTACGCAATGGCTGCCGTCGCTTCGTACGCCACGCGGTAAACATCAATTCGGGCGACGCTGAAACAGCGATATCTTGTGACTCGGCTGCCGCGTTCTCAGGCGCGGTGGCCGCCTTCGGATGCTGCTGGTCCTCTCAACCAGCAGCATCCCCTCGGTCAGGGCTTCACCGCCCTGGCTTTTTTGTGCGCCCGACATGGGCGCACTCTTGCGGGTGCAAGGCGATGTAAGAAACGGACGATTTCAGTTCTCCGGATGCTTCCACAT
>NZ_JALQCK010000023.1:0-137680 GCF_030464835.1 Paraburkholderia sp. WS6 | reverse complement strand
ACCATCATGCTTCACGTGCACGCGCGTGGACGAACGGCCTAGGCGAGCCGCTTACCGCTGTCGACAGCATGCGGCACTTTCAGGCTAATGGCTTCGCCGTGTCAAACACCAGCCAGGCCTGCGACCCCACGAAAACGCCGGATGACACAGCATTGCTTTGCTCACCGGCGACCTACGTGACGCCCAATGCCGATCAGACGTACATCTTCGCCGACGACCTTCATTCGACGACGCGTCTGCATGCACTGTTCGCCCAGTTCATAGAGCAGCAGATCGCCAGGAGCGGTCTTGGTCACTGAGCCCGGCAAATGATGACTCGCCAACAGACTCGTCGGGTTCTCGGACGTTCGGTCCGACCTCGTCTTGCTATCGCGTCGAGCAGCGGGTGATTTTTAGCTGATTTTCAGGACAGATAGCCCAAAGTCGAATGTATGCATACGGCGTTGTAGAAACCGACGAAGTGCTTGTTGCGCCGCGCGGCGAGCCCTATCTGCGTGGCGAGCAGTTGATCAGCGAGGCGCTGAACTCGATATCCTGCTGCAAAAGCGTCGCGACAAGGCCGCAGCCAAGCGGCTCCACGGCGCGCATGTGCGACCGGCCTTATTTCAGGTTGCTGAGTTTCGCGAGCGCAAGCGTTTCGACCGAATGCCAGGCCGTGTCTTCACAATCGAAAAAAGTGTCGAGCGTAGTAGCGGGTTCGTTACCTTTCGGGGCGCCCCTGGCAACGATCCAGAGCGTCGCCACCCAGCCGTCGGCAATGTGATCCTTGACGGTCATATGGGCGTCGTGCGTGTCACTTGAGATGATTTTGTCTGCCATAACGCAGTGCTCCTGGTTGAACGACGGCCACACCTGGTCCGATCGCTGCCGGATACAGTAGCTTTTCATCAATGAACGGCGGGGCCGCTACATTCCGAACTTGTGTTCCGAAATGTATCTGTCGCCGTATGCAAGCGCCGCCGCATGGCCTTCCTCGCTGGTTGCGAAAATGCCGACGGCATAGTGCTGGTCGGCCGAAGGAAGGCAGCCTTCCACCGCATGGCGAAGATGGAAATCAAATTTGCCATCTTGCAGTTCCAGACACTCCGGTGTGAATGTATGGATTCGGGCTTGATACAGTTTCTGAATATTTTGTCTCATGATCTACTCCTGCCTGCAGTGCCTTTCCATGCATTCGTTTTCCGTTGTCTCAACGAAGCGATCGCGGCATCGCGCAAGATCGTCTAACTGCGCTGAGAACGGTCATCGATCCCGGGGTGTGCGGATTGGGCGAGAACGGCGACCTGCGCGAGACATCACTCCGCGGCAACACGCTCGTCCGCATCGGTATCCGACCAATACCCGTGCCTACCGTAGAACCGGTGCAGCACGACTTCGTAATGCCGGTCGATCGGTATCGAGTCGTCATACGCGGGGCTGTTCTGGATCACGTCGCGAGTGAGTGTCGTCGACACTGCAGACTCGAACCAGTCGACTCCGTCTATCCAGTGAATCGCGATCAGCACGGCTTTTCCGCCGGGCCACCAGTTGTGTGTGTCGACCACCAGATAACGAATTGCCCAGTCGGTGTCGTCGTAGATGAAGTCCGACACATGGCCGATGCCGCCGTCGGCTGTCTTGAGGTGGTAGCCCTTGACCTCGTCGGTACTGCGCAGATGAATGTCAGGAGGCGGCTGGTCCACGTGCAACGTCGGCCGTGACGGCGTATCGGGCAGCGCGTCCGGCGGGACGCCGGTCGGATCGTAGGCGGGGTAGGCGCCCATGCCCCACAGGTTCGGGCCGCCCCAATACGTCGGATAGCTGTAGTAACGCAGGTATTCGATCTCGTGCTGCCGCGATACGGGCTTGTGCGTGTCGAGAACCGGGCTGTCCCTGACTTGCTGCCGGGAAAGTCTGACGTGCACGACACTCGACCCAGGGTCCGTGTGCTTGACCGAATACGGCGACACCAGCACTTGCCGGTCGTTGAGCCAGTTGCCCGTTTCGACCACAAGATAGCGGACGCCCCAGGATTCGTCATCGAAATAGACCTGGCTGACCGAGCCTATGTCGCCGTCGGATGCGTGGACGGTGCTGCCGCGCAAGTCTCTTATGCTTCGCAACATGATTTCTCCGCAACATGAAAAGTCTGGGGCTCGCGTCAAGCGGCGAGCCCCAGAGTCCATCTTTTTAAAGCGACGTGAGCCGGGTAACTTTCGTGCCTTCCAGCGACGCGCCGGCCATCAAGCCACTATTGGTCAGAACGAACGCGTCGACCTGTCCGGTAGCGGTGCTGGTGTCGAGATTGCCGTTCGCGCCCACTTTCAGCACGGCTACTGACGCGTCGCCGCCAGCCGACCAGCCGTCTCTGCTGCGGAAGCGGTTGAGCGACTCGTCGGTCATGAACAGGAACACGATCGCGCGCGATTGCGCGCCTATCTGCCAGCCGATCGAACCGGTCGCCGTGCTGTAGTAACCCATCGTGCGTCCGCCGACACGCAGGGACCCTTCGCCATACTGACCGCCGACCACGAAGCCGGCGTCGATCACCGAAGGGAACGTCAGCACCCCGTGTGCCTTGCCGATCAGTTCGCGCGAGCCGGGCGCCATGCCGTAAAGACGCGTTAGCGTCGAATCGACGCCAGCATCGATGCTGTGGCGCTTGTCCATTTGCTGAACACGGCTCGCGTCGGAAGAGCCGGTCATGGTGCAACCCGAAACCACCGCGCCGAGTGCCAGAATGGACCCGGACGTGCTCCAGATAAATGTTCGTCTAAGCATGATTTGCTCCCCGCTGGTTGACGATAGAGGTCACGCTACACTGAAGCGCACGAGAATGCGGTACGACAACGTACAAACGCGTCTCTATGTACGACCGCACACTCGATGCCGATCGTCGGTGAGTGGTATGTCATCCTGAAGACTTCGAGGACACTGCGCCACATCGAGGTGCTGGACAGAGTGCGGCTCATCGGTGCACCGGGCCGCGGCGAGGTATCGAACATGCAACAGCCGGCGGCCGAAGTCGGTACGCTGCCGTACCGGCATCGGGGCGAAGAGGCGGGCAGTGATAGAACCCGGCACGGTTCGGGTGCATCATGGCGATGCGCGCCCTCTACCGCACCTGCATCCAACTGACACTCATCCGCCATCATGCCGATAAACTATCTTCGAGGATTCGCCAGCCCGCACCGGACCGACGTGACCAATCGGCGTCTCGGGCGCTGGCTCGCGTTCGTTGCCGGCGCGGCCAACGCGGGCGGCTTTCTGGCAGTCGGACAGTACACGTCGCACATGACCGGTATCGTGTCGTCGCTGGCCGACAATCTCGCGCTTGGCGATATCGGCCTTGTCGTGGCGGGGCTCAGTTCACTCATTGCATTTCTCACCGGCGCCGCCACGTCGGCGATCCTGATCAACTGGGGACGGCGCCGGCACGCGCAAAGCGTGTATGCGACGCCGTTGTTGCTGGAGGCAACGTTGCTGCTGGGCTTCGGGTTGCTCGGCTCAAATCTGGAACATCACCGGCTCCTGTTCGTTTCCGCCACGGTAGGCGTGCTTTGCTTCGTGATGGGTCTTCAGAACGCGATCATCACCAAGATTTCGAAAGCCGAAATCCGTACGACCCATGTGACAGGCCTGGTTACCGACATCGGTATCGAACTGGGAAAGCTGGTCTACTGGAACGCGCCAGGTTTACGAGCGCCACGCGTGCGCGCCGATCGCCAGAGACTTGCGCTGCTGGCGTCACTGCTTGGGATGTTCTTCGTGGGCGGCGTGACGGGCGCGTTGGGATTCAAGCACATGGGTTTCATCGCAACGCTGCCGCTCGCCGCCGTGCTTCTCACACTCGCCTTCGTGCCGTTGCTGGACGGGATGCGCGGTGTCAGTCATGTTGATAAATGATGCGATATGGTTGTTTTTACTGGTCTGAACGTTACAGTACAGACTTACCGTATTGCACATGAGACCGTGGCAGCAGCGCGGCTTCCTGACAGACTGCGAGGAAAGTGAAACATGCAGCACGAACATCATCGAAACGGGAATCATCTGCTCGCGGTGTTCCCCGACGCGGAGTGGGCGCGGATAGCCCCGCATCTGGTGTCGGTGGACATGCCGCTGGGACAGGTCGTGTATGAGTCCGGAGATCGCCTCACGCACGTCTATTTCCCGACGACCTCCATCGTCTCGCTGCTGTACGTGATGGAAGACGGTTCATCGGCCGAAATCGCGATCGTCGGCAACGAAGGGCTCATCGGCATTGCGCTCTTCATGGGCGGCGAAACGACCCCGAGCAGAGCGGTCGTGCAGAGCGCAGGGCTGGCATACCGGCTGGATGCTCGCCTGCTGAAGGAGGAATTCCGCCGCGCCGGTCCGGTTCAGCGGCTGCTGCTGCGCTATACGCAAGCACTGATCACGCAGATGGCGCAGACCGCCGTGTGCAACCGGCATCATTCAATCGATCAGCAGCTATGCCGCTGGCTGCTTCTCAGCCTGGACCGCCTGCCGTCGAACGAGCTGAAGATGACGCAGGAGTTGATCGCCAACATGCTCGGCGTCAGGAGACCTGGGGTCACGGAAGCGGCGATGAAGTTGCAGGATGCCGAATTGATCCGCTACAGCTATGGGAATATCGAGGTGCTGGACCGGCCCGGCCTCGAAAAGCGAGTGTGCGAGTGCTATGGCGTGGTGAAGCGGGAATTCGACCGTCTGCTGCCTGATTTGAAGGCGCTGTAAAAAAAGTCCGCTTGCCGCACGTACCGACGATCTGCAATGACGCGGCGGACACGCCAATCACTACTACAACAGGATACCGCGATGAACGTCAGTCCTCTTGCTGGCAAGCTCGCATCACACGGGATGCTGGTCAACGTTCCCCGGCTTGTCACGGCGTACTACACCGATATTCCGGACCCTTCGATCCCCGCGCAGCGGGTCGCTTTCGGCACCTCGGGGCATCGCGGGTCCGCATTCGAGCGCAGCTTTAACGAATGGCATGTGCTGGCCATAACCCAGGCCATTTGCCACTATCGGAAGAGGCAGGGTATCGATGGTCCGCTGTTTCTTGGCATCGACACGCATGCGCTCTCCGAACCCGCGTACGCGACCGCGCTCGAAGTACTGGCGGCTAACGGCGTCGAGCTCATGATCGCGCAAAACGGCGAATATACCCCTACGCCGGCGGTGTCGCACGCGATCGTCGCGTATAACCGCGGCCGCACCGCGGGACTGGCGGACGGCATCGTGATAACGCCCTCGCATAACCCGCCGGATAGCGGCGGGTTCAAATACAACCCGCCGAACGGTGGCACGGCCGATGAAACTGTGACCCGCTGGATCGAGGAAACAGCGAACGGGCTGCTCGAAAGCAGGCTCGACGGCCTGTTGCGTGTATCACTGTCCAAGGCGTTGCGCGCCTCGACGACGCACTGGCATGATTTCCTCAACGCGTATATCGGCGACCTCGATAGCGTTATCGACATGGACGTGCTTCGCGGCGCACCGATCCGCCTCGGCGTCGATCCGCTCGGCGGTGCGGGCGTGCACTACTGGGGGCCGATTGCCGAACGCTACGGTTTGAACCTGAGCTTGATCAATGACGAAGTCGATCCGACCTTCCGCTTCATGAGCGTCGATTGGGATGGGCGTATCCGAATGGACCCATCGTCGCCGTATGCGATGCAACCGCTGATTGACCAGAAGGACCACTTCGACGTGGCCGTTGCATGCGACAGCGATCACGACAGGCATGGCGTTGTCACCCGGCACGCCGGGCTGCTGCCGCCGAATCACTACCTTGCGGTCATGATCGACTACCTGTATGCGCATCGTCCGCAGTGGGGCGCTCACGCAGCGGTTGGCAAGACCGTCGTAAGCAGTCAGATGATCGACCGCGTAACGGCAAAGCGCGGCCGTACGCTTTACGAAGCGCCGGTCGGATTCAAATGGTTTGTCGGCGGCTTGCTCGATGGCTCGCTGGGCTTCGCGGGCGAAGAGAGCGCGGGCGCCAGCTGTCTGCGACGCGACGGCACCGCGTGGACTACCGACAAGGATGGCATCGTGCCCGCTTTGCTCTCGGCGGAAATCACCACGCGCACCGGTCGCGATCCCGCAGAAATCTACCGGGATCTGACTCAGCGGCTGGGCGAGCCGGTCGAACGGCGCGTGCAGGCCAAGGCGAGCGTGCGGGAGCGCGCGCTGCTGGCGCGACTGTCGCCTGCGCAATTTCCTCACACCGAACTGGCCGGCGAAAAGATCGAGCGTGTGCTCGACCGTGCGCCGGGCAATGATGCGGCGATCGGCGGCATCAAGGTGATCACGAAGAACGGCTGGTTTGCCGCGCGCCCGTCGGGAACCGAGGACATCTACAAGATCTATGCGGAGAGCTTTCTTGGCGACGGGCATCTGACACGTATCGTCGACGAAGCTCGGGCGATGGTCGACGGGGTGTTTGACGCGAATGCGGCTACGCTTTATGCCGCTCAACCGTAACGCACGCAGTCGGCATGCGCGGCGACGGCGCTAACGACGCAACCGCGCTGCGCCAGGCGCAAATCGGCATTGCGGTGTCGACCGCGACCGACGTCGCCAAATCCGCTGCCGGTATGGTGCTGATCGAATCCGGGCTGAGTGGCATCGTGGCTGCGGTGAAGGAGGGGCGCGTCACGTTTCAACGCATTCTGACCTATACGCTGAACGCGATCACCCTGGCGATTGGCGGGATCGCGATGACACCGTTGCCCGTCGCGGTGGTGACGGGTGTGCTGGCTGGGGCGGCGGCTTTCGCGGTCGTGCTGGACGCGGCGAAGATTCCGCTATTCGCACATCTGAGGATCACGTAGAAAGCCAACCTGTTCGCGGCACTAGCGCGCGAACTTCGGCGCGGGCCGCTACCTCGCTCGGCTGATCTCGCGCCGGGCCAGCCAGATGCCGGGCAGCATCGGCAACCAGAAGGTCAGGCCGCGCAACAGCAGTGTTCCGGCCCGTGCCGCCTCGACCGACACGCCGAGCAGACTCAGCATGGCCACGGATGCCGCTTCGAAGGTTCCCAGACCGACCGGGATCGGACCGATCGTCGCGACTATCGACGCAATGGCGACGCTGACGAACGCGACCCACAGCCGGCAAACGCGAATGCAAACGTCTAGCGCTTGCGCGTGGCCTTGTGTTTGGGAGACTGCGTGTTGGCATTCGCATCATTCTGGGTGCGTTTCTGATATGCGTCGCCGCCGCGCCGGTCAGTATCGGTCAGGCCGCGCGAAAGGTCCTGATGTGCCTGCCGTCCGACAGCGCGCGTGCCCTCTTCATGTTGCGATTCCGCTGACTGATCGGTCTCGTGCGGCAGCGGCGCAACGTTCTCCTGATCCTCATCCGCCCGGGTGGCGGTGCGCCGGCTCGCCGGATCAACAGGGGCGGTGTCGGCGGGTGTCTGCGTGGCGAGTTTCATCACGGGCTCCTCTCAGTAAGCTGGATCAGGATTGTCGGACCGGATGTCATGCATGGTCGGCGCGCGGCATCGCGGCCGGGACGTTTCATCATCCCGGCGGTGAGTCGTAGTCGCGTCGTCACATAGCGGCCGTTCATGCATGACAGGCCCACTGGCCATGTTCTCTACCTGCGGCGAAGGTCTATCTCAATCCGACATAGCCGAGCACGAACAGAACGATGACCACAGCTCCCACAAGCCAGACGATGTTGTACATGACGCTCTCCTTAGATTCGACACCCGTTCAACAGCCGCGCGACACTTCGATCGCGACCAGCTGGCGAAACGTGCGGTGGCATCAGGCGTTCTGTCACAACAAGGACGTGCTGCGTTGCGCCGGTCACCGGCTGTCCGCGAATGCGTGCTTCACGGGAGCGACCGGGAATTGTTGATGCCCGCGAGTGTAGCGCTACGTTCCCACGTGCGAGCGGGTACGTCTGTACGGTAGCGGTCAACGCCCTTGACTCGATGCGTCAAACCCGTGTTCCTGTTCCATTGGGTGGGCGACTCATACGGGTTCCTTCTACGCGCGACAGCACTGATGCAACCAGAAGGTCGCAATCGTCACTGCCGAATTCGAACAGGTTGCGCTCGGCCCGATCGACATCACGCGCGAGCGATTCGCGCAACAGGTTCTTCGCTCAGAAATGGCGGCTGCGCACGGTTGCCTCGGGAGTGTCGAGGCACTAAGCGGTTTCCTCTGCGAGCGGCGGTAAGAAAGCGCAATTAGACGGCGGCGTCATTGTTCATATCAACCGTCGGGCACCGCCGCGATTGTCCACATCAAAGGCGACACGCTTGCCGCCTGCATCAATGCCGGTGGCGGCAGATTCCTGGTCGGAGGCTGGCCCATCCGGACAACTATCATGTGTCGGGCTCGCTTCCTACAGAAAGCAGAACATCCCGACAACGGCAGCAGCCATCACGACCGTTTCAGATTTGACGCGCCTTGAGACGGCGCATGCTTGAGTGCGCGCTGCCCGTGTCGTGTCCGCAACTCCTCGACCTCCTGCGAGGCTTGCCAAAAAAACAGGTAGGGACCGATTGTCGTGCCGAACACCGCGACGACGGTTGTGACGTAGCCACCGTTCCACGACAGATGCGGAAACACGGTCCGGATCGCGACGGTCATCCATGGAATCTGGACGGCGAACACGACGCCGACGTAGGCAAACAGGACAAGCGTCAGCCATTTGAGAACGCGGACATAGTTTCGATACGGAACAAAAACCTGCAACACCAGCGAAAACAGCGCGAGGCCGACCGTGTAAACATGCGTCGGTCCACCTATGATCAGATTGACGGCAGCGCCCATGGCCGAGAGGTCGGCCGCAATATTGATCGTGTTCGCCACGAGCAGGAGAATAACCGTGCCATAGAGCAGCCATGCGGGATAGTGGCGTCGAATATTGGTCGCCAGTCCGTGGCCGCTGACCCGACCAATCCCGGCGCTGATGACCTGGATGGCAACCATCAGCGGATAGGTCAGCAGGATTGTCCACAGAATGTTGTAGCCAAACGCTGCGCCCGCCTGCGAGTATGTTGCGATGCCGCTCGGGTCGTCGTCGGCCGCTCCGGTAATCAGACCGGGCCCTAACTTCTCGATCCACGAATTGACGTTGCTGTGCGGCGTTGACGACGGATCAATATCGGATTCCATACCGGCTCGATAGCATGGGTATTTGAAGCGACGTTCGTTCTTCGCTGCCGCGTCGTGGTTGACCTCACGTCACTATAAAAGCTCCTCTGATCGTAGCGCGCATATTCATAAACTCGCGACCATGCGCAGGGCAAAACCAGATCAAAGGTCGAATCGCAGACCAGATGAGGCTGCCCGAACATCAGCCGTCAGATTTTCCACGATTCGAACGATTATCCCTATCCGCACTACACCTTGTGCGGGTATTGGGCACTCAACTCCCTGAACTGTATTTGCATCATGTGTGCGACCACCTTGTGCAGATGGGTGGGTGTCCGGGTTTCGTGCTCGCGCAACGCCGCGGTGTCCACCGTAACGGTTTCAGTCGCGTCTTCGCCGGCGTGAAGAACATTTCTGGAGCGTGCTTCTGCGGAAGCCCGCGCCTGTAGCCTGTCTCTCGTAGCTCCTTCGGCAACTGCTGGTGACAGGAAAAGGCCGACCTTGCGGCCGGCATTTCGAATAAGTTGGGAAGGTGTCCCGTTGGCTCGACCACTATAGACACGCTCGTCCCCGGTTTTAGCGACTTAAAGATCGAGTGACCGGCCTTCGACTGCGCCGCGAGTGGCCAGCCAGTAGGGCCGCTGGTTGTAGTACTCGTGCAGCGACGAACCCCACTGCGGGTCCGACATCGCGGGCCAATGATCCTTGTCGAAGCCGGGCGCGTTCTTGATGCGCTCGGCGGTGACGCCGAGCCGGAAGCACTTCTCGTCGGCGTCTAGGACAAGCGCGCTCCACGGGATTGCGTAAAGGGTGTTGCCCATGCCCAGGAACCCACCGCTCGACAGGACGGCGTACGCGATCCGGCCGCCGCGCACGTCGAGCATGATGTCGGAGATTTTGCCGATATCTTCGCCATCCGAAGTGATGACCTTGTCACCGTCGAGCGTGGCTGCCGCCATCACATCCGGGCCGGGGCCTTCGCCAGTTCTGCCGCCGACAATCTTCGCGCCGCTGCCACCAGTTGCAGGTTGGGTGCTGGGGTCAAGTGTGGTCATGATGTTCTCCTCGTGAAAAGACCAGACCTTCTATCCCGCAACCGTCATGCCATGGGCGAGTGCCGACACGGATTGGTGCGCGACGGCTAACGTTACCTTCGTTCGAGCCCACGGCAGGGCTGCCCATACTCAAAATGAGTTAATGCAGCTGTTTTTTCAGATCGGAAAGTTCGGCATGAACCGAGGTGACGGCACTTTTTACTTTCGCATTTACATTGGTTGCACGTTGACACGCCTGCTCTGCACGGTCGCCGACCTGCTCAAGGTCGTCTATCCATTGACGCATGCGCTTTTCGTCTTTCGATTCAATTATTTTTTTTGCGCCTCCGGATTTTTTATCGAGTTGATCAACGCAGTCCATAAGCTCCTTAGGCACTGTGGCGTCGGCGTGACAGGCTTGCGAGGCTTTCTCGATGGTTTGCTCCAGATGGGTGAAACGCTTCTGGATTTCACTGGCTTGCAGCATGATGAACCTCCTCCTCGAAGGTTGTTCCGCAGTAAGTTTGGGCGCCGTTTTCCTGGATCCCAACGCGGTACCGTCAGCCTCGTCTGCCTGAGCCAACCGGCATATTGCTGCGCCGCGGTTCTCAGCCAATCGACGGGTGGCGGCCTGTTTACTATAGAACTCTCCACTGCAATCAGACAGGTCCCGTTCCTTCCGCGTGGCGCAAGCGGGCTGGCTGAGCCCGCCCGTTTCCCGGACTGTTGAGGAAGTGCGCCATCGTGGCGTTCTTCCCGAATCGTGCAGGCTGCAGCGGTGTGCGCTGCATCAATTGACCGACCCGGGACTTTTGGGAGCCGAGCGATCTGGTGATGACGGCGCATCGAGGTCGGAGGCGTCACGGGGTGATCTCGGGACACACATTTCCTTGTGTGCGCGCGCCAGTCTGCGCGTGTATCGAACGTGCCGCGTTGCAAAAACCGGTTGCTCCATAGCCGCTCGATGCACTCGTTGCAGGGACGAACGGCAGGATCGATCGCCCGATGGAACAGGAACAGCGACTTGACGCATCGTGTAAAGAGTGTTGACCGCTGCCGTACAGACTGCGGTGTCGGCGGTGAGAACGTATTACGAGGTGTTGTGTGTCCTCCGAGGCTGCGGAACAGGCCGAAGAACTGAGCGCATGGGCGTCGCTCTGGCCTGTCGAATGCACCGGGGCCGGGCTCTTCCTGCTGCTGCCGTATCAAGCCAACGGTGAACGGGTTGGGCGTGCGCAGTGCCTGTATGACGCCAGGCTAGACCCGGCAGAGGCGGCGCACAGTAGGGTCGGTGTGCAGCACTGATCTTCACTCGACGCCGTCACGTGCGGGTCGGTTGCACAGGAACACACCCCGGCGGCGTCAGGCTAAGCACGTAGATAACTCAATTGTCGTCTGACCTGCTCGGTAGGTGCTCGTGCGGGACCGGCTCCGCCCCTGCGGCATCAGGAACGTCACCCCGAGTGCCCGGCGCAGGTTCAGGCGCCGGCGACCTGGTGTCTGGCGTAATGCCGTGGATGGGGTGATCCGGAAGTCCTGGCCGGTGAATCGGTCGTGTGGTCGGGTTTGAAGGCATGATTTCCTCCTACGCTGACGTGACCAGCAACGACCATCATACCTCTATCGGAGACGCAGAACGTACCGGCTCCAGGCCCAGTATTTGACTACCTTCAGCGAAACCGCAGACTGCTGACGTGGTTCGCCGGGCGCGGCCGAGCAATAGCGTGCGTTGTGCCCGCTACGCACACGGACGGCAAGATCAATCCGGTGAAAAACAGGAAAACGGTATGGCCCGGTCGATTGGCGGGGGCGTTGAACGCTACCGTACAGACGTATGTTCTCGCAGGTGAGAGGTTCACCACATGTCACAGACCTGGCGCAGCGCAATCGCGCAGACGCCAGCGTTCGAGACTATCGCTGGTCATTCGAGAATAGTTTGAAGCCACAGCACGTGCTCCAGGGAGAACGGCCAATGCGAATCGCACAGATTGCCCCGTTGTACGAGGCTGTTCCTCCGAAATTCTATGGCGGCACCGAGCGTGTGGTGTCCTACCTTACCGAGGCGCTCGTCGACCTGGGGCACGACGTGACGCTGTTCGCAAGCGGCGACTCGCGCACGAAGGCGACGCTCGATGCAGCGTGGCCGCGCGCATTGCGCCTCGACCCGTCTACCCGCGACGTGCTCGCCCCGCACATGCTGATGCTCGAACAGGTGCGCCGTGTCGCCCACGAATTCGACGTGTTGCACTTCCACCTCGACTATCTGCCGTTCTCGCTGTTTTCGCGGCTCGACACGCCGTTCGTGACGACACTGCACGGCCGCCTCGACCTGCCGGAACTGCAAGCCGTGTTCAATACGTTTCCGAAGGCGCCGGTCGTGTCGATCTCCAATTCGCAACGTTTGCCGCTACCGCAGGCAAATTGGCTCGACACCATTCATCACGGTCTACCCGAAGAACTGCTAACGCCGCAAACGCAGGATGAGCCGCGATATCTTGCTTTCCTCGGTCGTATGTGTCAGGAGAAACGACCCGATCTCGCCATCGAGATCGCGGCACAAAGCGGTCTGCCCTTGAAGATCGCCGCCAGGAATACTTCAGGACCGCGATTGAGCCGCTGCTGTCGCAGGCGCACGTTCAATTCCTCGGCGAAATCAACGAGCAGCAGAAGCCCGGGTTCCTCGCGGGTGCAAAGGCGCTGCTGTTCCCGATCGACTGGTCCGAGCCGTTTGGCCTGGTCATGATCGAAGCGATGGCGTGCGGGACTCCAGTGATTGCATTCAATCGCGGCTCGGTACCGGAGGTGATCGATCACGGTGTCACCGGCTATATCTGCGAAGATGTGCAGGGTGCCGTCGGTGCACTGCAACGTCTTGATGACCTATCACGTACAGAGATCCGAGCTCAGTTCGAACGTCGCTTCAGCGCCACGACGATGGCGCGGAATTACGTCGACAGCTATACGTCACTCCTTCAGGCATCAAGGCACCCGGTGTTGCGACGTGCCGCCGCGGGTTGATCGGCGCCTGGACAGCCTTCCAGGGCGAAGCGATGACGCCGGAATCATGTTTCCACATGAAAAGCTGGACCTGTTCAGAAAAGCGCAGTGGATCAGGCTATTGGGTATCTGGATCAAGCCGACAGACATACTGACTGGACTGCTGGAAAAACCAACCGCTGCGCCGATGCGCCAAAACGACTGGAAAGTGATGCGCGGATTGCGAGTCAAATCCGGCTTATTCATCGAGACCTGTTTCGCGTTTTTGTACGCTTTCGTACCGCATTCGCGTTCGCCTGCGCGTAGCGTCAGGGACATCCAGGAACAACTTGGGGAAAATCGTGCTGCGACGGACATTCATATGGAGTACGCCGGGATCGATCCTCGCTATTGGCCTCGCGGTCTCGGGGTGCACGACGACCGGAACATCCGACGCCAGTGGCCACCAGGCCGACAAGCGTCACACCATCGACGCGGGCGTCGACTCGACCCTCGCACGTCTGTACACGACCGCCAACGGCTCACGTGAACTGGTCGGCAAGGCGCGTGGCGTATTAGTGTTCCCGTCGGTCATCGCCGCCGGCTTCTAGGTCGGCGGCCAGTATGGTGAAGGCTCGCTGCGAGTCGGTGGCAGCACGGTCGGGTACTACAGTACTACGACCGGTTCGATCGGGCTTCAGATCGGCGCGCAATCGAAAGCCATCATTTTCCTGTTCATGACCGAGGATGCTCTCGCCCGATTCCGTAATAGCGAAGGCTGGTCGGCTGGCGGTGACGCGTCAGTGGCGGTACTGAAAGTCGGCGCGAACGGCAACATTGATACCACCACCGCGACGGCGCCAGTGGAAGCGTTTGTGCTCACAAACAGCGGGCTGATGGCCGGCGTAACGCTCGAAGGCACGAAGGTCACCAGGCTCAAATCACTATAGCGAGCGACGTAGGCGGTGCAGGTTTGTGTCTATTTGCCGTTTTCAATCTTACGGAGGAGGCATGCACATTCTCACGAACGCGGGTCCGCTGGTTTCGCTGATCGCCGGCATTCTGATTCTCGTGGTGCCTCGCCTGTTGAATTACATCGTTGCGATCTACCTGATCGTCATTGGACTGCTCGGTCTGTTCGGAGGACATCTCCATTGAACCGAAATCACCCGGTAAAAGAGCATGTTGCGAACATCGGTCCTTTTTAACGGAGATCTCGGGGCATCGGGGCATCGGGGCGTCGACAGCCGGAAGCAGAGAAGGAGTATCGAACATGTTGCGAAGCATAAAGAGTCTTCATGGATGCACCGTCGCGGCGCGTGACGGCGACATCGGAAGTGTCGATGATGTTTATTTCGACGACGAAGCCTGGGGCGTGCGCTATCTCGTGGTCGACACGGGAAACTGGATGCGTGAGCGGCAGGTACTGATCTCACCGTATTCGGTCAAACACATGGACCGGGAATCAGGCACCGTCCACGTGCATCTCGCACGGCAACAGGTGCAGGACAGTCCGAACATCGATACGCATAAGCCGGTGTCGCGTCAGCACGAAACCGAGTACCTCCTTTACTACGGCTACCCGACGTACTGGGGTGGTTTAAACCTGTGGGGGATGGGCTCCTCCCCCGCATTCGACATAAAGGACGTGCCGCCAGACCCGGCATCGGAGGCACTCCCGCGCCCCGACCCGGACCCACATCAGGCGCCCGTGGATGTCCATCTGCACAGCACAAATGCCGTAGAGGGCTATCACATCGAGGTGGCCGATGGCAGCATAGGCCATGTCTCCGGTTTCATCTTCGACGATGTTGCGTGGGCCATTCGTTATCTGACCGTCGATACGCGAAACTGGTGGCCCGGTGGCAAGGAGGTGCTGGTGGCAACGCGGTGGATCGACCTGATCGACTGGGTTGGCTCGACTGTTTCTACCAGACTCAGTCGCGACGCAATCAGGAGCAGTCCTGAGTACGACGACTCCGTTCCGCTCACCCGCGATTACGAAAAGAGGCTCAACGAGTTTCACGGCAGGGACGGATATTGGTAAGGATAGCGCGACATCTCGGCCTGTTCGCACCGTGGGCGCAGCCGCCAGGATCAGTTTGATCCTGGCGTGCTTCGACTGCGCAATGTTCGCCGCGTCATCAGCGAATGGGTTTTCGGATGAGAAGTTTCCGGGCAGTCCTGCGTTCTACCGGAACTGGAGCGGTATAAACAGGCTTATGCCTGGTGCCGACTCCGGGGCGTAGACCACGGGTTGGGGGCGCATACACATAGTCCTGGTTACCGTAATAGTCGCCGCCACGGTGGTCATTGTCGGCATGTTGATAAGCCTGCCGGTTGTCCTGATCCGAATGATGCCCCTGGTTATACCGAGAGCCGTTATCCATGCCATGTTGCTGTGAATGCCCCTGGTTATGCTGATAGTTGTTATTCGCGCCATGCTGCTGTTGGCCCTCGTGGTTGCCGTTGCCGTCGTTGCCATTGCCTTCCCAAAGGCCGGCGCCATGGACATGCCGCCAACGGCCAATGCCAGGCCAACTGGAGTCATGATTCTGGTCCTCATCGAGCCCATGCACGCGGCTCGCACGCCTTGGGTTTTCATGATGTTCTCCTGTCTGCGATCCGGGACCTTATTGAGGTGCCAGTCCGCTTCCCGTTGCGGGTGTCTCGAGATCACCCTTTCTTTGCAGAGTGGTGATGGTCAGTCTGGAAAATCAGATCGGCATTCTTCTTCTGAACGTCGGACATGCTGTCGTACAGTGCCTGAAACGCGGGAGTGAGCTTTCTGATGCCTTCCGCATGGGCATCGGCGATCTGGCCATAGGACTTGAGATCGTCGACAGCGCTCATGCTGTTGGCTTGACTGGTCCGCGCCTGTCTGAGCGAGTCCATCGTGCCCGCATTGTCACGCATGACCTGCGCGACCTTTTGCCAAAATTCTTCCTGCGCCGCGGTGATCTGAAGCCTCGTGCGAAGTCCACTGATGCGCGTATCGACCTGGTCATGGGTCGCAACGGTCATCACACGTGCGCGCGGTTGAGTCTGGGTGGGCGAGGCAGCGCACGCAGGATTGGCGAACGCCGTTATCGCGAGAAAAAACGCTATCGCGAGCGCCGGTGCAGCTCGCGGTTGGGATGGAGGTGCAATGAGTCTCATGATCGGTCTCCAAAGGAGTTCGATGGACTCGCGAACGGATGAACGTCAGTGCGGCGAATTCGATCGAACAGATCATCTGTGCGCCGACTTCCGACCGGCGTCTATCCGGTGCCGGACGCTTGCGCGCTGGAGCGCACTTGCTGAATCGCGGGAGCTGGTCAGCGCAGAAGCGAGCACGTTGTCCGGCTGCCTCACGGGCACGCCAGAGTTTCTCTTTCTTCAGGCGAACAGCGTTCCGTCTATTCCGTCTTGAGTACTACCAAACCACCTCTATCGGGATTGCGCGCCACGACAACCATGCTGACGCATTCGGGGTAGCGCCGATATAGCGAGAGGGAGCCGATGCAGGTTCACCCGTTGGCCAACGGCAGGGGCCGCCAGCTCGAGGCAGGAGGAACAGGGTAGGGCCGGCGGGTTCATGGGCGTTATCCGACATGAAAAAGTCGGCCATCGTTCCGAGCAGTCTAGGATGACCATTCTGAGTGTGGCCGTATCGAATGCGTTGAAACAGAAGTTTCAACGCGCACGCAAGTACGCTGCTCGTAACCTGGATTGAAGTCGGTACGGTGCCGTATCCGGTTTCGGACAATCATTCTTGCGTCAGCGCAGCGTCGGCCGGACCTGCTACGACACCATGCTGCGCCAAAGGCATGATCATGTTCAGCACGTGCTGGTGACGCGCTGTTGCAGAGGGAACCCGAGTTCGACTCCTCGCTGGTCGACTTCTCACCAGGCCGTGGATGGTGCGACCGGACAGCGTGACGATCGCTGTGGGCGAGATCCGCGCTTTGGACATGATGCTCGGGTTCCGTATCCGATTTTTCTACAGGACAGCGGATTTCTGATCGTTCGAACCCATCTCTTTCCTCATAGTGGGGACATGTCAAGATGGGGAGATTGCGCGCGTTGAACCGAGATGACAGTGACCTCGGTGCCGTTGTTCGAGTTACTTTTCTGTCACCGTAACATCGTTTCGTAAGGCACGCTGACAACATGTACGGTAGCGTACCGACAGGCGTTCCGCGCGTGGGGATAATTGTGCGGCGTATGGCTGATGCCGACGTGTGTGATTCCGATGGCCGTGGCAGTCGCTGCGGCTTCTTTTTGTGCGGATACAAAAAAACAGCAGGTGGCACGGGAATTTCGGGATAGAGGGCTGATCTCGCGCACAGCCTTTTACGCAAACTCGCGTTGCATGCGTGCGAAGCGGGAGCTTTCAACGGAGTTCTGCCGCGCGGTAGCCGTTGCTGTTGCACAGACTGTTGGATTACCTTGAAGCCGCCGGCGCTTTAAAAGTGCAGATGGTCGAATTTTTCGACTCTTGGGCCAATTTTATGGATGAGGGTGCACCCCTTTGTCCAGCCTGCTATATCGAAGTGTCGAGACAGTCGCTGACTCTGTTAATGGGTAGACAGCGCACCTCGCCGAGAGTCTGCTTCGCCTGCGGCTCTCAACTCGGGGCGCCGCTTGAAAGTTAGCTTTTTTGCAAACGGCCTTCACAAACTTCGTAGATACCACGCGTGATCGGCGACCTGCAGTCAAAGGACCAGCTCCCCGTGAACAACGTCGCGAGTGCGACGGAATTTTTAAAGCCGGATATGGTTAAAAATTACGGGGCAAGCTCCTCCGAAAGCCGCCCCAGTTCAATCCGTCTAGGCCAATCGCAATGCGCTCCATTGCCGGTGAGCCAGATATCCGTCAGATCGGCCATGTGATCTGTTCTCAATCATTCACTGCTGCGCGCGTGCGCAGCAAGCTGCCCGATAACCAGTTAGGAGAGCCGTTCCGCGTGGCCTTGATCGTCAGGGTTATTGAGGTAGGAATTTCTAAGCATGTTCGGTTTGAGTCTCCGCGACCTCGAAAGCGTTTTCTTCAATCCGGTGGACCGGCCATTCGTTCGAAAAGGCGATGGCGTCAGCTTCAGTCCCAAAATCTGGAAGGTTGATCGCAGCGTAAATTTCGATCTCGTCGCGCGTATGGGTTTCGATCCGATAGATTCGCGCCTGTGCAAAAAACGGCCAACGGAGAACACGGGGATGCTGTCTACACTGAAGTTGCGGGATATGACTCGCGTAGTAGGCCCTGATCGAGAGCGCCACCGCACTGAAAATAGTGCTGAAGTACCTGAAGTATGTCGTCTCAAGGCAGCGCCGACAGGCTATTTGTGAACCTTGGTTAGCTTGCTGCCGCGGCGCTGATCGGGCTCGACATGTCGGGTTTAGTGACTTCATATGCGCGCGATAACTTGATTTCCCCGCGTTCGCCGAAAGACGTACCCGAATGCGAAGAGCGCGTAATATGGTACGTGCGGTAATTGTTACTCGAAAGAGATCTCGGTCACACTTTGTCAGCGCAAAGGGAATTTGCTCCATAGCAGTTTTTTGCGATCTACGAAGTCGGCCATGGTGTTCTAGTGGGGGTGTCGTGTCATTGGGCTTCGACATCGCCGATCGATGCGCCAGTGGGCAAATACCGCGTCGCCGTGAATAACGTCCGGCCGTGCCGCTGGCGCCACGCATAGAAAGACGAAACCAACATCCAGGGGCGCATCATGATGCACGTTTTTCTGGCAAACAACCGCAATGAACTGATAGAACGCTGCCGGGCGAAGGTGGCACAGAGGCCCGCGCGCGAAGCAACCGCGCAGCAACTTCAGAATGGGGTGCCGCTGTTCCTGGATCAGCTCATCAGGACGCTTCGAACGGAACAGACATCGGAGCCCCTGGACAGCCGCAAAATTTCAGGTCCCTCAGGCGGGGGGGCGTCCTTATCCGAAATCGGCGAGTCAGCGGCGCAGCACGGACGGGAGTTGTTGAAGCTCGGGTTCTCGGTTGACCAGGTCGTCCACGACTATGGGGACCTGTGCCAGGCAATTACTGATCTCGCGTACGAGCGCGATGCACCGTTTCTGATAGACGAGTTTCGAACCCTTAACCGCTGTCTGGACAACGCGATTGCCGATGCGGTCACCGAGTTCAGCTATCAGCGCGATTTTGCGCTTGCGGATCGGCAAGCTGTTGAAATACATGAGCGGCTGGGGTTTTTCGCGCACGAACTGCGTAACTTTCTTCAGACTGCAACGCTCGCGTTTACCGCAGCAAAAACCGGAAATCTAAGTCTGTCTGGAGCCACAGGGTCGGTTCTGGAGCGGAGCTTGGACGGATTGCGTGATGTGATAGCCCACTCTCTGGACGAGGTTCGTACGGCCGCAGGAATTTCTCTGCAATCGAGGATGTTTTCTGTTGCCGACTTCATCGCTGAAGTGAAATATGCCGCTGACCTTGCGGCCCAGATTCGCGGATGCGTATTGACGGTTTCCACTGTAGATCCGCGGCTTGCCATCAGCGGGGATCGCGACCAGCTTTATTCGGCGGTTGGAAACCTGCTGCAAAACGCCTTCAAATTCACGCACTATCACACCGAAGTGACGTTGGACGCGTACGCGTCGTCGGACCGCGTCCTGATCGATGTGAAGGATCATTGCGGCGGTCTTCCGTCCGGTAACGCAGAAAGAATGTTCCTGCCGTTTACTCAGAACGGCACGGATAAGACCGGACTGGGGCTAGGTCTTTCAATCGCTAGGCGCAGCGTCGAGGCAAATAACGGTGTTCTCAGCGTCCGCGATGTGCCCGGCACCGGTTGTGTCTTCACGATCGCCTTGCCTCGATATGCAGTCTCCGCAAGCTGAGCGTTACGCTGCCGGGTCATCTACGCACGCTACGCGGGTCGCGGCACACCGCTGAACCGACCCGTGTGGGGCCTTCACGGTGAAACGTAGCGATATTTCTCCAGTCTCCATGCGGGCAAAAATTCTCACTGGTTACCCAGGTCCTGAAATTGCTGCAACTGCAAAGCAACCTGGAGAATCGAAATGTTTACTACCGGAGTCACGCGCCTGCTCATCGGGGACGACGATCCAGATTTATTGGCCGCGTACGTACTGTTCTTTTGTGTTTGCGGTTTCGACATCCGGACCGCCAGGAACGGTGCAGACGCGCTCGCCGAATACGGCGCGTGGCATCCCGCTGCAGTGTTGCTCGATATCGAAATGCCGCGTCTCGACGGGCGCGCGGTGGCGAGAGAGATCCGCCGCGTCCGGGCGACACCTGCGCCACTGCTGGTGGCCATTACGGGTCTAACCGCGCTCTCTGAACGGGCGGAATCGATGCACAGCGGATTCGATCACCATTTCGTTAAGCCGGTACTGATGCCGCTAGTCCTGGCTGCTATCACCCTGGGGCTTGCTGCGCGTTGAACAGTGAACCTGTGCAACGCAGCAACCGCGATTTTTCAGGGGCGGAAGTTGAACGCGTCTTCGGCCCGGCAAGCACTGTCCGCGAATGTCTTTTTTTTTGCACCGAGGGGCCGTTGAAGGGGCGCCAGCAGTCTTCCGGTTCAACCCACGCGGGGAGCACAGCCACATGGTGGGACGCGATGCGGCCGAAATCATCCGGGGCGTCGCGATCGCGGTAAAGATGGGCGCGAGCAAGGCGCAGTTCGACATGACTGTCGGCGTTCACCCGACTTCGGCCGAGGAATTCGTGACGATGAGGGGTCCGTGGGCGCCGCCCGCTTTGCCAACATGCCCGGTGTCCGGCGATCCGGGGTTACAGACGCCGCGATGAAACTGCAGGATGCCGGACCGATTCGTCACCATCGCTGCAGCCATCTCGCGGCGTTGGAGTGGCCAGGGCTCGAAAAGCGCGAGTGCGAATGCTATGCCATGGTGAGGCGCGAGTTCGACAGGCTCTTACCTGATTTAACGGCGCGATAAAAGAGCGCCGTTCGTGTGCATCGACCATAGTGAGTCGGTGAGCGAAACCCGGACGACTTCGCGACGCTAACTGCGCTTCAAAGCAGCCGCCCGGGCAGTCTGTTTTCTCTTGATGACGCGCCCGTCAAACTGGTTTGACTAATTCCGCACCGTCGTTCCCAACGCGGTTGACTGACGGACTAACCGGAAACCACTCGAATTCTTCGGCGGGCACTGCCGCGCTGCGCGCGACATCTTCGACCTCCCGAGCGGATGTCGCTGGGTCCAGCCACTTGCGGGCGGCGTCAGCCACGAATATCAGTAGACTCCCGCCATGCACATCGAACAGGCCTGATCTGGCCGCTGTTGTGATGACGATGAACCCGTCATCATCGTGTGCTTCGTTGTCTGGTTGCAGGATGGCCACCCCGGCGAGGAACAGTGGCCCCGACCTTTTCGGCAATATCGCATAGGGTGTGCCTCACACCGTCGTCTGTCCCGATCCACTCGTACCAGGAGTCCGCAGGCACAATCACACGGCCCGAGCGCCAGAGAGTTTTCAGAAACGGGCTGTATGCGACATTTCCGCGCGTGAGGTGACGATTTTGGGGAGAAACAGGGGGACGGACCCGGGAGGACGACAACCCCAATTGAGACTACGAATGATGCAGTCGGGGTAAATGACGAGCTGTCGAGTGCCCGGCACGGCGTTCCACGTCGGCGAATAGATGTCGAGCGGTTCGAGGGATTGGCCGATGTCGGTCGAAAGAGGGGATGCCGACAGGCCAAGCAGGCAGCACCGACAGCAAAATCGTCTAAAATTAATCTGCTCCGATCCTGATTTGAACAAGGGGAAGATAATGATTAGATTGATTGCATGGATGCTGATTGCCGGTACCGCGGTTCTCGCGGGCTGCAGCACGATGGCGGGCGCAGGCCAGGACATTTCGAAGGGCGGCCAGGCGATCAAGAATGAGGCACAAGAGCCCAAGTAAGGGAGCCAGCTGAGGGAGCGCGCCAGCGAAGTCAAGAGCCGAGGTCAACAAGCCCATTCGCTGCCAATCATCGCAGCAGACGCGGCGCCGTGATGGTGCCGCGTTTTCAATTGCGCTCGGTGATCGTCTTATTGTGCCGTGAGTTCGATTGCCGCCGTATCCGCATCGCTGCCCCGGGCAACAAGGATGTGGATGTCACCCGGTGTAATGTCGCCGATTCTGCGCTTCCTTCAACTTCAGTTCACCTGACTTCCCTCGCATTCATGGTTTGCTCCGTTTATCAGAACTGCTTTGCAACATCCAGTCCGTATGCCGTAGCATTCATTCGGGCTCTCTATTCCGCAAGTGGACGCGTCGAAACTCCACTCTGGCCCATTGATGCCGATCGGTTCTGGAGGGCCTCTACGTTCCTGTAGAACCCTGCGTCCCCAAAGGGAAGGCAGGGTCCATTTCACCTCGGTCGAACTCGGGCTTTGGTTGACGCTACAGAGGGCTGCAGTTTGCACGGCTTCGGTATAATCCAGCGGTCTTCAAGTGGCGCCAGCTTTTCGAAAACATGTCCTCCAAGCGAAACAAGTCTCTAGTTGGGCGAACCCGCAAGCCGCTGACAAAGGCACTCCTGCTGCCGATGGATCGCGCCTCGGCGCGCGAACGGTCCCTGTCCTGTCATCTTGCACTGATGGCGTGTCGCGACGGCCATGGGAATGGCCATCTAGTCAACGAACTCATGCGTGCGGTGTACCTCGGTTGGTATTTGCAGCGCGCCGGCTACGGCCATCAGCCGGCGGAGCAGTTCAAGATTACCGAGTGCGCGGTTGAGACTACCTTGGCGTGCGCTCATGAGACGGGGGAGTGGCGACTCGCACCTGAGGCAATCAGCGACTTTGAGGCGCTGCTCGCGCTCTATGATGCTCAGCTTGAAAGCGTGCCTCTGCACAAGGTACTCGAAGCGGAAAGTCGACTCCGAGCTTTTCTCGCTGGTACTGCTAACTCCCCGATTTCCTTGCCGACGTGACCGATCATGTCGGCCAATTTATCCGTCGCGAGGCATGTACTGGCTGGCCTCATCGCGACATGCCAGCGATATGCCAGACGTAGTACACGGGCGCAAAAAAATGCCACGTCGATGAAAGGTCGACCGGGGGTAGTTCACGATCGCGCTTCGCCCGGCGATAGGACAGTCGAGCAGAACGGCATCTGAGCTTGCGTTGCCAGGGCGCGAAATTCTACACTGATCCCGGTACGGCACCGTACCGTTTTCCAGCGCAAGCGCGTGCACAATATTCCCGCATGTTGAGAGACGCTTGGCGCAAAGGGACTCCATACAGCCGCGCAGTAAGAGGGTCCCGATTGATCACATCGACATAACGCATCGCACGCCTTACGCCCAGCGGGTTTTCGCCTGGCTGAAAGGCGGATTTAAGTCCAATAGAAGAATAAACGCGTTGCAGCAAACGAAGGTTGATCGTTTCCGACGTACTCACTGAAATACAACCCAGGGGCTCAACCGCGAACCGAAAGGAGACCGTCGTGACTCACATCGCTCCCTACAACTTCGGGCTCGACAAAAATGGCGCGAACTACGTGCCGCTGTCGCCACTTAGCTTCATCGAACGTGCCGCGCTCGTTTACCCGAACCGCATTGCCGTGATTCACGGGGAATGGCAGATTACCTGGAAGGAATGCTACGACCGTTGCCGGCGTCTCGCTTCGGCGCTCAAGAAGCGCGGCATTGGGGTCGGCGACACGGTGGCACTGACGGCTGCTAACGTGCCAGCCATGTACGAGGCACATTTTGCTGTGCCGATGATTGGCGCAGTATTGAATACCCTGAATACCCGGCTCGACGCGGAAGCTATCGGATTCATGCTACAGCATGGCGAAGCCAAGGTCGTGATCACCGACCGGGAATATTCCGCAATCATGGAGCACGCTCTGCCAATGATCGAAGAGCGGCCGTTGGTCGTCGACATCGATGACCCTGAGCATCAAGGTGGGAAGCTTCTCGGCGAAAAAGATTACGAAGCATTCCTGCTCGGGGCCTCGGCCTGAAGTTGGCCAATCTCCGCATGGATGGTGCACTCGCCCTCGGCGCCGAGCTCGACGGCCGGATCGTGAATATCACACAGGCTGGCGCCAACTTCGAAATACCTGCGCCGGTGGATATGGACGATTTGCTTCAGAACGATCGTGCTGCCGACGTATCGGCTATCGTCAGTCGCCTTCGGGAAGACGGCGGAATCGGATCGGTTGAGGTACATGAGGCTGCTTTCGCTCCTCTTGTCACGCGGCCGCGGAAGATCATCTGCGTGGGGTTCAACTACCAGGCGCATGCGGCGGAGACGGGAACGCCCATTCCCAAGGCGCCGCCAATTTTCAGCAAGTTTGCGAACGGACTCAACCACCATGACGGCGACATTGAACTGCCGACTATGGTAGACAAGGAATTCGACTACGAGACGGAACTCGTGATCGTTTTCGGGCGGAAATGCAAGAACGTGTCGAAGGAGAACGCGCTATCTGTTGTTGCGGGCTACGCGGTCGGCAATGACTTCAGCGCCAGAGGTTTGCAGAACATCACCACGCAATTCACGGCGAGGAAGATGTCGGATGGTTTTGCTCCATTGGGTCCCTGGCTCGTTACCCGCGATCGTGTGCCCGAGCCGAACAACCTGAGGCTGCAAACCTGGGTGAACGGCGAAATCAGGCAGGACGGCAATACCAGCGAAATGATCTTCGACTGCCGCGAGATTATCCGCTACGTGGCCGGCATCATGACGATCGAGCCGTGCGACATCCTTTTTACCGGGACGCCGCCGGGGGTGATCTGGGGGCAAAAGGTGCCGCGCGACGAACGTCAATGGCTTAAAGCGGGCGACAAAGTGGTGTCCGCGATCGAAGGGCTCGGTGAGCTCGCCATTCATCTTCGCTGAGAACGGGGGCAGCCATGAGCCATGACGCGACAATCGAGCGACTCTACGTGCTCGACGCAGGTATAGCGCAGGTCGACGATGCCTCGATTTACTCTCCCGGATTCAATGTCGGTAAACCGATGACATTGAGCTGCAACGCGTATCTCATCCGCCATCGCGGACAATGGATGCTATGGGACACCGGCACCCAGGACGATCTGATCGGCGAGCCGGAAGGCCGGATCATCGCCCACGGTATCCGCGGAACGATCAGTAAGACCATCGCATCGCAACTCCAGGAAATCGGGGTTGAGCCTGAGGAGATCGGCACGCTGGCGCTTTCGCATGCGCATTACGACCATGTGGGCAATTGCCGGCTGTTCACGAAGGCCGAGTGGATCGTGCAAAAGGCTGAATACGAGGCCATGTTTGGGCCGGATCCTGACGCGTTCGGATTCAGGCCGGAACTGTACAGCACGCTGCGTAACAACAGGCTCAGGCTGATCGAGGGCGACCACGACGTTTATGGAGATGGCGCCGTCCGTATCATTTTCACGCCCGGCCATACCCCTGGACATTGCTCGCTGTTGCTAAATCTTCCCGAGGCCGGGCGAGTCGTGTTGAGTGGCGATATTGCTCACAATCGGCGTAACTTCCAGTGCAGATGCGTTCCTTCTTTCAATGTCGACGCACTGCAGTCAATTGCGTCGATGAACAGGGTAGAGGAGCTTTTGGATGCTGAACGTGCGACGTTGTTCGTCAATCACGACGTTGCCCAGAATGCAACCTTGCCTCATGCGCCCGACTGGCTCTCCTGATCGCAATATGCATAGCTGAACCGCTGCGTTTCCCGTACAGGCCCCTTTGATTCACCTGTGCATGCGTCAAAGTCGCTCAGCGCGCGAGCTGAGCCTGCGCGAGCCGGGCCAGGCGATGGACGCCGTCCTCTATGCGGTCACTCCAGACATGCCCAGCGCTCAAGCGCAGGCAATTGCGAAAGCGCCGGCTTGCGGAGAAGACGTCACCGGGCGCGAAGCAAATGCCTTGTTCGAGTGCTTCGTCGAAGAGTGCGCGCGAGTCGAAGCGCCTCGGCAGTTCCAGCCAGAGCATGAAGCCGCCTGCCGGCCGGCTTACTTTCGTGTCGGTCGGGAAGTTTGCCTCGATCGCACGCGTCATGCGCCCGAGGTTCTCTTCGAAGATGCGCCGGACGCCGCGCAAGTGTGCATCGTATGCGCCGCTCTCCAGAAAGTCCGCGAGCGCGACCTGAGGCAGGACAGGGCAGCAGAGGCTGAACGCCAGCTTGCGTTCCATCACCCGTTGCGCATAGGCGCCCGCCACGATCCAGCCGACCCGATAGCCAGGTGCGAGGCTCTTCGAAAACGAGCTGCAGTAGATTGTATTGGCGCCGCCGTCGAGCGCGATGAACGGCCTGGGCCGCTCGCGACCGAAGTGGATGTCGCCGTAGACGTCGTCTTCGATCAACGGCACGGCATGCCGCGCGAGCAGCGCAAGGAGCGAGCGCTTGTCGGCTTCGGCCATCGCGCAGCCTAGCGGGTTGTTAAAATTCGACGACAGTACGCAGGCGGCCACCGGTTCCGTATCGAGCAGACGGGCGAGCGCGTCGACGTCGATGCCGCGTGTTGGGTCGGTGGGCAGCTCGAATGCCTTCAGGCCAAGCACTTCGAGAGTATGGAGGAGGCCAAAGTAAGTGGGTGATTCGATCGCAATCGAATCACCACGCTTCGCGACTGCGGTCAGCGCGAGTGTCAATGCCTCGGTGCAGCCGTTCGTGATGAGCAGGTCGTCAGGCGACAGCGCATGTCCGAAGTGCATCGCCCGTTTCGCGATTTCGCGGCGCAGGCGCGGGTCGCCTTGCGGCGCGCAATAGATGTTGTAGCGCGTGCCGTGTTGACGTGCGGCACGCGCGAGCGCGAGGTCGAGCCGCTTCGACTGCAGCAGCGCCGCGTCGGGTACGGCGCAGCCGAGCGGCACCAGCGCCGGGTTCGAGACGTGCTCGAGCAGTCCTGCGACGGCGCCGCTGATCGACACAGTCGACGCCTTCGCGCGCGCTCGCGAGACCGAAGGCAACGCGAGTGCGCCGCGGCGCGAGCCCGCGACGTAAAAGCCTGACTGCGGCCGCGCAACCAGGATGCCGCGATCCTCGAGCAGGCGATACGCCTGTAACACTGTGGAGATGCTAATGCTGTGCTGTTCGCTGACGGCACGCACGGATGGCAGACGCGTGCCCGCCGCGAGCGCGCCATTGTCGATCATGCCGACGATGAGCTCGGCCAGGCGCTCGTAGCGGTACAGAGTGGGCGTGTCCGTGTCCATGGAAGGGCTCATAACGGTGTAATCGGTGTAATCCACGATTATCGACCTGGCGCCCCGGCTCGCCAAGAGGAATTGTGATGGTCCATTTCGCGGAAAATTGTGACTGTTATGGTCGACCGGCCGGCGCTACGATGCATGTGTTGCGATCGCGTCTGAAGGAGCCGGGGTACTGCGCACAGCGAAAACTGCTGTCGGGGTCAGGCTGAAACGGCTGTTTGGCTGCTTGCAGCGGATCGTCTGACAAACAATTGACAGCAAATGCAAGGCAAAAGCATGCAGGGTATCCAACAGAACGTCGACGAACGACAGCAGCCTGACCTCAGCGAATCGAACCCCCAGCCGTGGCGCGGGCGATTTCCTCGCAACGAGATCATTTCACTTCTCAATGTGAACCGGCCGTTCAACCTGGCGGAAAGCACGTCGCAGGACTTGACGCTCGGCGAACTCCTGTCGCTGCCGGGTCTCGAGGATATCCGCAATCTGAAGCTCGGCTACGGCACATCCGCCGGTTCGGTCGCGCTTCGCGAGGCAATTGCCGAGGGTTGCAACGTTCCAGCCGAGCAGATCATCACGACACAAGGCACCGCGCTTGGTCTCTTTCTTCTCGCTTTCGAAGTTTGCCGGTCCGGCGACGAGGCTGTCCTCGCGACGCCATGCTTTCCGCCGAGCCGTGATTGTCTGCTCGGAGCCGGCGTTAGCGTCCGCGAGATCAAGCTGTCATTCGAGCGTGGCTATCGGCTGGACCTGGACCAGATTGAGGCGAGTCTGTCGCCGAAAACGAAGCTGATCAGCATCGCTTCGCCACAAAATCCGGCGGGTATCCAGACGTCTCGTGCCGACGTCGAGAAGCTCCTCGTCTTGATGGAAAGGTGCTCTCCGGACGCGATACTTTTCATCGACGAGACCTATCGGGAGGCCACCTATGGCGACAATGCGGCGCTCGAGAGTTTCGCCGGACTCGATCGACGTATCGTCACTGGCGCGTCGGTGTCGAAGGCGCTCGGCGCGCCGGGCTTGCGCACGGGTTGGCTCACGGTGGCGAACGCTGATCTGCGGGAGCGTCTGGCCGTCGCCAAAATGAACACCGTGATCTCGGGATCGGTTCTTGACGAGACGCTCGCCACAGCGCTTCTGCGCAACAGGGACGGCGTGCTCGCACCGCGACGCCGCTTGCTCGCCGGTGCGCTGGAGGAACTGGCGCTTTGGTGTGATAGCGAGCATAAGCGCATCGAGTGGGTGCGCCCTGATGCCGGCGCGTTATGTTGCCTGCGCCTGCGCGCCGATGCATTCGACGATGTCGCTGTCGCGCGTTTCTGGGATCTGCTGCCGGGTCATGATTTGCAACTGGCATCCGGCGCGTGGTTTGGCGAAAGCAGCCGTGTATTCCGGCTGGGCTTTGGCTACCTGCCGCCTGCGCGTCTCGGACCCGCACTGTCGGCACTTTCAACGGTCATGAACGCCGCTACGGCATGACGTGTCGGCTTAAGCTGGAAACATCACGATGAAACTTGTTCGATTTGGTCCGCCTGGTGAGGAGCGGCCAGGTATTCTCGACGCCTCCGGAACGGTGCGCGACGCCAGCAGCCTGGTCCGCGATTGGTCAGGCAGCGCGTTGGAGGCAAGCTCTTTGAGCGAAATATCGCGGGCTGATCTTTCGCGGCTACCGGAAGCGCCTCCAGCCTCCCGCCTGGGTAGTCCAATCGCAGCGCCGGGCAAAATCGTATGCGTGGGACTGAACTACGCGGATCACGCAGAGGAAACCGGTTTTGAACTGCCGCAGGAGCCGCTCGTGTTCTTCAAGTCTCCGACTGCGCTGAGCGGACCATTTGACCCAATTGTCATTCCGGCGACTGCCAAAGCGGTCGATTGGGAAGTCGAACTCGCGGTGGTCATGGGCGGCGCGGCGCGCAACGTTCGCCCCGAGGACGCCGCGTCGTTCATCGCTGGCGTCGCAGTCGCCAACGATGTCACCGACCGGCATTGGCAGTTCGAGCGCGGAGGGCAGTGGAGCAAGGCGAAAAGCGCGGACACCTTCGCTCCGCTCGGACCCTGGCTGGTTACACTGGACGAGCTTCCCGCGTCGCTCGATCTCAGGATCTGGTTGCAAAAAAACGATGTGCCCCGGCAGGAAAGCCGTACCAGCAGAATGGTGTTTTCCGTCGGCCAGATCATTGCCCATCTAAGTGAATTCATGACCTTGTTACCCGGCGATCTCATCCTGACGGGGACGCCTCACGGCGTTGCATACAACAAGCCGGAGCCAGACTATCTGAAGCAAGGCGACATCATCGCTTGCGGAATCGAGGGGCTCGGTTCGCAGCGCAGCGCGGTTCAGGCAGCCGTGTCATCGATGCACAAATGAATCGCCACGCCCAAGGGCGGGCGACCGGAATCTTAACTACTGGACATGTGGAGCACAGCTATGAAAGTAAGAATCGCATATCTCGAGGAACCGCCGTTCTACTGGACGGGTGAAGATCATTCGGCGACGGGCGCCGATATAGAGCTGGCCGAGGTGGTGCTTCGGGCGATCGGTGTGACCTCCATCGAACATCAGTTGACCTCGTTCGAAGAACTTCTGCCTGGTGTGCAGGAAGGCCGGTGGGACATGAACGTACCCATTTTCGTGACTGCTGAGCGCGCCGAGTGCGTTGCATTCAGCGTGCCGGTCTGGGCGCTGGGCGACGGCTTCCTGCTTCGTCAGGGAAATCCGAAAGCGCTGACGAGCTACGGGGCCGTTGCGGCGCGCAACGACGCGCGGCTTGGAATCGTCGCCGGGACGGTTCAGCTCGACTCTGCAAAATCGGCCGGCGTGATCGATAGCCAGATTGTTGCGTTCAGGGGCCAAACCGAAGCGATCGACGCGTTGCTCGCGGGAAAGATCGACGCCTACGCGAGCACGGCGGTTGGCAGCCGTGTCCTAGCCAGCGCCAATCAGGAACTGGAAGTGGTGGTGCACGAAAAGAGCAAGGACGGCAGAGCACCTGTGGGCGCGTTCTCGTTCAGCAAGAACAATCCTGACCTTCTGCAGGCGGTGAATGAGCAACTTCGCAAGTACCTCGGTTCGGCTGATCACCGTGCCCGCATGGCGAAGTATGGTCTTACACAGACGGAACTCGACAGCGTCAGCGCAGCCTGACGGCAACGTAAGCGCAGCCTGAGCGGAATGATGCATCCGGGGGCGTTGCACGGACATCGGTGGACGCCCGTGCAACGCCTGGTCGCCATACGACCGGCATAGAATCCCCCTGTGCCCACGACACTACACGCCGGCCCGGCGATCCGCCGCACGGACATGACAGCATGATCCAGCCCCAGTCACTCAGGTATTTCGCCGAAGTCGCGCGCACGGGTTCGCTAAGACATGCTTCGGAAACGTTCTTTGTCGCACCCAGCGCGATCGGCAAACAGATCAGCAATCTGGAAAAGGAACTCGGCGCGGCGTTGTTCGACCGCTCACCGCGCGGTGCGACGCTAACCGCAGCCGGCCAGCTATTGCTCGATTACGTGAACGCCAACACGAGCCACGTCGAGCAGTTGCGCGCTGCAATGGACGACCTGAGCTCTTTGCGCCATGGCGTGGTCCGGATCGCGCTGGTCGAAGCTGCCGTGCATAGCTTCATGCCCGATCTGATAACGGAGTTCTCGCGTGACCACCCGGGCATTGCTGTGCATCTCGAGGTCTGCGGAACTGCACAGATTGTCGACGCACTCGTCGATCATCGCGCCGAGATTGGCATGGCCTTCAATGTCCTCAATCGCGACGACATCAATCTTCATGGCCGCTCAATCCAGCCGCTGCAGATGATATGCAGGCCGGAGCATCCACTCGCCAGCCGAAAAACAGTGTCAATGTCCGAACTGGGTAACATGATAGTGGCGTTGCCGGCGCGGACATTCGGCATTCGCTATCTGATCGAAAAAGCCGCCGCACGGGCGAACGTCGCGCTTCAGGTTGCGGTTGAAGCGAACTCACTGCAGGTTATCAAGAACCTCGTCAGGCAATCGGATCTTGTCAGCTTCATGCCGCCGCTCACCCTCGAGCAGGAGACCTCCCACGGATGGTTACGGGCCGTACCACTGGATGAGCGCGATTCCGGGTCGGCGACCATCGACGTGATCAGCTTTCGCGGGCGACAACTGTCGGTCGCGGCACAGCGTTTCCTCGACCTTCTGATCCGGCGTCTCAGGACGGGCCGCCAGTTTCCCTGACCCACCACCCGCAGTGTTCTGTTTTTGTGACGATAGACGTCACTTCGAGCACCTTCCCCGGGAAATTTGTATCCCATCTAATGCATTCATCACGTGGGGCCGAGCCCGGGCGCCACGAACCGAGTGAGGGACATGATGAATGTTGGATTGATAGGATGCGGCGCCATCGGCAGCCTGCTGTACGACTTGCTGAGCCGGCACGTACCCGCCGTTCGTGTCGTGGCTGTCTATGAACGGGACACACATCGCGAGGGAGCGCGCAGGGCGCTCGACGCCGGCGCCCGGGTTGTCGATAACGTTGACGATTTCCTCGATAGCGATCTCGACCTCGTCGTCGAATGCGCAGGCCACGAAGCCTTGCGCAACCTGGGGCCGTCCGTCCTGGCGGCAGGGCACGACATGCTCGTCGCCTCAGTCGGTGCGTTGGCGGATCCCACGCTCGAGACGCTATTGATCGACAGCGCGACCGCCGCAGGGGCACGTCTGCGCATTCCCTCCGGCGCGTTAGGCGGGCTCGACGCGCTAGGCGCGGCGAAGTTCGCCGGCCTGCGCGAGGTGCGCTACGAATCGCACAAGGCGTCAGGAGCCTGGCGGGGCACGCCTGCCGAAGCGCTGGTTGTGCTCGACGACATCAAAACGCCGACCGCCATCTATGAAGGCACGGCGCGAGATGCGGCGCGCCTCTTTCCGCAGAACGCCAACGTGGCCGCCGCGGTCGCGCTGGCCGGCGTCGGCTTCGATCGGACCAGGGTGGTGCTGTACGTCGATCCGCTTGCAACCGGCAACACGCACCGGATCAAGGCGGAAGGCGATTTTGGCCACATCGACATTGCGGTCACTGGCAAGACCCTGCCGAGCAATCCGAAAACCTCGATGCTGGCGCCGTGCAGTCTCGTACGTGCGATCGCAGACCTCAACCAGACCCTGGTCGTCGCATAGCCGACGAGAACGCTTCTCGTCGGAGCCCCATGCGGATTCGCAGCGAGCGGCCAAAATTAAAAAACTCCGATTATAGATAAGGATGCCAAATGAAAGATGACATTGAGACGCAAATCCAACCCACCGACGCTGTGCTCAGCCCCTATGACGGCGCTGTGGTTGGCTATATGCCGATTGCCGATGCGGACGCTGTCGAACGATCAATCGAACGGGCCCAAGCCGCGTTCGAGATCATGCGCCAACTGCCCCGATTCACGCGCGCGGATATTCTGCAACGCGCGGCGGACCTGATCGAATCACGGCGCGACAAGTTCGTGCGCACGATCGCAGCGGAGTCGGGCAAGCCCTTGTACGATGCGCGAGGAGAGGTTTCGCGTGGCATCTTCAACTTGCGTAACGCGGCTGCCGAAGCACGGCGCAGTCATGGTGAAGAAGTACCGCTCGATGTCGACGCGGGCGTTTTCGAATACCAGACCACCGATGCCAGCGGCAGCGCTACGGAATTGTCCCGTCTCGATCTCGACAAACTGGCGGACATGCGCCGTCGTGTGGGTATTGCAAGGCGCTTTCCGATTGGCCTCATTCTGGCGATCTCTCCGTTCAATTTTCCGCTCAATCTTGTCCTGCACAAAGTCGCACCGGCGATTGCGGTGGGCAATGCCGTCGTGCTGAAGCCCGCGCCGCAAACGCCGCTTACCAGCCTTCTGCTGCAGGAAGTCATGCGCGATGCGGGCCTGCTCGACGGTGCGCTGGAGGTGTGTCACTGCAGTATTCCGCTTGCGGAGTCGATGGTCCGGGACGACCGCTTCGCCATGGTGACCTTCACGGGCAGCGCCAAGGTCGGCTGGCATATCAAATCGATTGCGGGCCACAAGAAAGTCGCGCTTGAGCTCGGCGGCAACGGCACGGTGATCGTGGCGGAAGACGCGGATCTTGACCTTGCAGCGGCGCGGTGTGTTCGTGGCGGCGTGGTGTTTGGTGGTCAGTATTGCATTGGCGTTCAGCGCATTCTTGTGCACGAGAACGTACGCGCTGAGTTCGAGGCCAGGCTGCTCGACAAAGTGCGCGCGTGCAAGGTCGGCGATCCGATGGAAGAGGGCATCGACGTAGGTCCGGTTATCGACGAGAAATCGGCTATCCGCATTCAGGGCTGGATAGATGCAGCGCTGACCGGCGGCGCGCGTCTACTGGCCGGTGGCCCGCGTGTCGGCGCAGTCGTGCAGCCGACCGTGCTGACGGATACCCGACGCGGAATGCTGGTCGAGGACGAGGAAATCTTCGGACCTGTACTCACGCTCAACAGCTATCGCACATTCGATGAAGCCGTAGAGCGTGCCAACGATTCGCGTTATGGCTTGCAGGGTGGACTTTTCACGCGAGACCTGCAGCGTGCGTTCCGGGCGCTGGAGAAATGGGATGTCGGCGGCCTGATGATCAATGACGTGCCGATCTATCGCATCGACAACATGCCTTTCGGCGGCTGGAAGGAATCCGGCACCGGCCGCGAGGGCACGCGGTACGCGATGGACGAGATGTCGGAAATCAAGCTGCTCGTGATCAACTATTCGTGAAGCCAGGTCGCGCGTTTCGCTGAACGCTGCGAAACGCGTCTTCCTTGTCCTCTTCCAGGATCCAACATGTCGACGTCTCCCCTGAACATTCCCTCCTGTGATCTTGAAGACGACGCTCCGACCGGGCGCAGTCTCTATCGCAAGCTCACATGGCGGCTTGCCCCATTCCTGGGCTTATGCTTCTTTGCCGCATTTCTGGATCGCGTGAATGTCGGCATAGCCAAGCTGCAGATGCTCGATTCGCTCGGATTTAGCGAAACGGTGTACGGGCTCGGCGCCGGACTGTTTTTCGTCGGCTATATCCTGTTTGAAGTGCCCAGCAACCTGATCCTGGAGAAAGTCGGCGCCCGCTTCTGGATCGCGCGCATCATGGTCACATGGGGCGTGCTTTCAGGGCTGACGATGTTCGTGAAGACGCCCGGGCAGTTCTATGTCGTGCGTTTCCTGCTGGGAGTGGCGGAAGCCGGATTCCTGCCCGGCGCACTGCTTTACCTCACCTACTGGTTTCCCGACGCGCGGCGCGGCCGGATCGTCGCACTCTTCATGGTGGGCTTGCCGCTGTCGAGTCTGATCGGTGCGCCGCTCTCAGGCTGGATCCTGTCGATCTTTGACGGCGTGCATGGCTTGCGCGGCTGGCAATGGTTGTTCGCGCTGGAAGCAATGCCTTCCGTGCTGCTTGGTGTGCTCGTCTATATCGTCCTGCCGAAAACGCACCAGGGTGCGCGTTTTCTCAGCGCGGCCGAACTCACGAGGCTAAAGCGGGACATCGGAATCGATCGGGAGGAGAAGAAGGAGCATCGGCTGGCTCAGGCGTTTGCCAATCCGAAGGTATGGGTTGTGGGTTATCTCGACCTCTGCGTACTGCTCTGCTTCTATTCGATCAGTTTCTGGATGCCCACGATGCTGCGCGATGCCGGCGCGAGAAGTGCGATCGAGATCGGCGCGCTGATGGCGATCCCCAATGGCCTCGCGGTGGTCATGGTTCTGCTAACCGGGATCAGCTCCGACCGCTTCCGGGAGCGTCGCTGGCATGTCGCCGTGCCCTTGCTGTGCTCAGCGTTCGGCCTGATCGCAAGCGCCTTTTTTCCGGGGAGCGTGGCCGCCATCGTCATCCTTCTCTCGATGGCAAACGCCGGGGCCGCGGCGGCAATGCCGGTGATCTGGGCGCTTCCGTCAACGTTTCTTCGCGGCACAGCCGCTGCCGCCGGTATTGCATTCGCGTGCTCGATTGCCAACCTTGGAGGATTCGCGAGCACCTATTTCCTTGGCTGGCTGAAAGATCGCACTCATAGCGTGGGCGCGGGTGTCATCACATTCGGTATCTGCCTGCTGCTGGGTTGTGTGCTGGCACTGGCAATGCCGAAGCGGGTCGTCAACCGTTGAGCGCTTGCCATCCTCGCCGGACGAAACTGTAATGGTCTAATGAGCGAAAAACTGTGACTGTTATGGTTGGGCTGCGCGCGCTACGATGTATGTGTTGCACTTGCATCCAAAGAGTACCCAGATGTCCACGCGAGTCAGACGAGGCGAACATGAAACGATCTTATAAAGTGGTTGACGTCTTCACCGCGAAGCCGCTTCTCGGCAATCCGGTGGCTGTGGTACTGGACGCGGAGGGCCTGACTACTGACGCGATGCAAGCGGTCGCGCGCTGGACCAACCTGTCAGAAACGACCTTTGTCTTTCCGCCCACAACAGCCGGGGCCGACTATCTCTTGAGGATCTTCACGCCGCGTAGTGAGCTTCCCTTCGCAGGACATCCGACCTTGGGTAGTGCTCACGCCATCGTGGAAGCGGGGCGTGTCACACCGCGCGAAAGCGGTCGATTGATTCAACAATGCGGCATAGGCCTCGTTGAATTGACGATCGAGGAGCGAGGCGCAGATCGCCAGCTCACGTTCAATCTGCCACCTGCGAAGCTGGACCCGCTGCAGGCCGCAGATGTGGCGGAACTGGAGCTGATCCTCGGCTGCAAAGTGGACCAGAAGACTGCGCCGGGCATTGTGAATGTCGGCGCCATCTGGATCGTGGCGCATATGAACGATGCCGCTGCCGTACTCAATCTTCAGCCGGATTTCGCCAGGTTGGCGGAGCTCGAGCGCCGCCTGGGCGTCACGGGCCTGACCGTATTCGGCCCGCGCGAGCATGGAGACGATGCGGCAATCGAAGTGCGTACCTTCGCGCCGTCCTGTGGCGTGGAGGAGGATCCTGTCTGCGGAAGCGGCAACGGCAGCGTGGCTGCCTTCCAGTGGCAGCGCGGCCTGTTGCCGGCAGGCGGAACAGATTACGTAGCTGCGCAGGGACGATGCGTCGGTCGAGATGGGCGAATCAAGGTAAGCGTGGATGCGAACGGAAATGTGCGCGTGGGCGGTTCCTGCGTCACATCGGTGGAGGGCTCGCTTACGCTCTAGACAGGACCGGACGCGAGACGCGCAGAAACGGCTTGCGCGTTGGTTTCCGACACTTTCCGCATTCGCAAGAAAGGACGCAGGCGCTTCGAAATGAATTCCGCATTCCCCATTGACTCATCGCCCGGCTTCATCTCGGTCACCAATCCCTTCGACGGCGTCGAAGTCGGCACGGTCGTGAACATTCCGCCGGAAGGCGCCCAGGTGCTGATCCAGACTGCGAAGGAGGGCGCGCGCGTTTGCCGTAACCTGTCCCGCCACGAACGCTCTCGCGTGCTCGAGACCTGTGCATCGCTCGTGGAACGTGATAGCGAGGCCTTTGCGAGTCTCATCGTCGCGGAAGCGGGTAAGACGATCAAGCAGGCCCGGAAAGAAGTGCTGCGTTGCGTGAACACGCTCAAGCTATCGGCTGATGAGGCGCGTCGAAACGCAGGCGAGGTCGTACCGTTCGACGCGTACGGTGGATCGGAAAATCGCCAGGGGTGGTTCACTCGGGAACCGCTCGGCATTATCGTCGCCATCACGCCGTACAACGATCCACTCAACCTGGTTGCGCATAAGCTCGGGCCGGCAATCGCCGGCGGCAATGCCGTCGTTCTCAAGCCCTCCGAACTCACGCCGCTGTCGGCGATCAAGCTCGTTGGATATCTGGTGGCGGCCGCCATGCCACCGAACGTCGTGTCGGTCGCGACGGGTGGCGCAGCGCTTGGCGAAGCACTCGTCTCGTCCCGGGACGTCAGAATGATTTCGTTTACCGGTGGATTCGCAACCGGGGAGAGAATAGCCAGCTCCGCAGGCCTCAAAAAGCTTGCGATGGATCTGGGCGGTAATGCGCCCGTCATCGTTCTGAACGACTGCGACCTCGAGGACGCCGCTACGTCGTGCGTGTCAGGGGCGTTCTGGGCCGCAGGCCAGAACTGTATTGGCACGCAACGCATTCTGGTTCAGTCGTCCATCTATGACGCGTTCAGGACGCGTTTCGTTGCCGGCACCAAAGTGCTCAAGACGGGCAATCCCGCGTTGCCTGACACGGACGTCGGGCCAATGATCACGGCTCAGTCAGCGGCTCGTATGAGACGCGTGGTGGACGCCGCGATCAGTCAGGGCGCCACACTGCTGTGCGGCAATACTCAGGACGGTTCGCTTTACGCGCCAACGGTACTTGAGGACGTTAGCTTCGAATGCGACCTGTGGAAGCAGGAGATATTCGGCCCGGTTGTCGTTCTTCAGCGGATTGAGACACTGGATGAGGCACTCTCGCTCGCCAACAGCTCTGAATACAGTCTGCATGCCGGCATCTTCACAAATGATCTGCATGCCGCGCTCAAGGCAGCCGACAGGCTGGAGGCTGGCGGCGTCATGATCAACGACTCGTCGGACTACCGATTCGACGCCATGCCGTTCGGGGGATTCAAGTACGGAAGCCTCGGCCGCGAAGGCGTCAGATTTGCGTACGAGGAAATGACTCAACCGAAGGTCGTGTGCATCAGGAAGACGGTATATGGCAACCATGAACAGTCAGCAACGGCCTGATAAGGACGAACCGGCAAGCCTTTCTTTCGCGAGTCAGGCCGTGCATGCCGGGAACGTCATTGACGCCACGACGGGCGCGATCCGTACGCCCATCGTGATGGCGAACTCGTATCAGTTGCCAGATGACCCGGCCGCACTCGACTGGTCGGATTCTCAAACGCTGTTCTATACGCGCAATTCTGGCCACAATCAGCTTTGCCTCGAGCGTAAGCTTGCCGCAATGGAACGCGGTGAAGATGCAGCCGTTTTCAGCACGGGCGTTGCGGCGTTGCATGCGATCTTCTTCACGTTCCTGAAGAGTGGCGATCATGTCGTGGTCAGCGACGTCACGTATGAGGCTGTCTGGCGTCTTTTCAGTGACCTGCTCCCGCAACGGTACGGTATTGAAACCACGTTCGTGGACATCAGCGATCTCGCTGCGGTACGCGACGCCATACGCCCGAACACGAAGCTGATCCATGCCGAGACTATTGCCAATCCGACCACAAAGGTGGCGGATGTCCGGGCGCTTGCAAAGATCGCACACGATGCCGGCGCCATGCTGTCGATCGATGCAACGTTTACGCCCCCGCCGATGTTTCGCGGCGTTGAGCATGACGCGGATTTCGTGGTTCATGCACTGACGAAGTACATCAATGGGCATGGCGATGCGATGGGCGGTGCCGTGATCGGGCGCGGGGAACCGATTCGCCGCCTGAAGGCCGATGCGCTTGTCGATGTGGGCGGTTCAATCTCGCCTTTCAATGCGTGGCTGATCATGCGGGGCTCAGTGACCTTGCCACTGCGTTTGGCTCAGCACGTGTCTACCGCGCAGAAGGTCGCCGAACTCCTCGACAAGGATCCGCGTGTTGCCTTCGTGGCGTTTCCGGGACTGTCTTCCCATCCGCAACATGCGCTTGCATCGCGCCAGTTTGGCGGTATGGGGTATGGCGCTGTTATGGCTTTTGCCGTCAAAGGTGGACCGGAGATACAGAATCGCTTCGTGGCTAATCTGCATCTCATTACCTCGGCGGTATCGCTTGGCCACGACGAGTCGCTGATTGTGCACGTCGGCAAGGCGGGACGCGGCGGATCGGAGTGTTATCCGGACGTATTCCGGGAATATGGTCATCTGCGTCTGTCGATCGGTCTCGAAGAGCCCGCCGATCTGATCGCAGATATCACGGCGGCGCTCGACGAGACGTTCGTCTGATTGGCAACGCGCTGAGTAAGCAGCACAACGTCCGTCCCCGGCGGTCGTCCCTGCGTTTGGCCCACGGCGGTTGCAGCACGCGTTGCATGCTTTCCGGTCGGGAGTGCGGCCGAAGTTAAGGTGACTTCCGCAAGATCCGCCAGGATCGCGTTGGAAAGTGCCTGACGGTATCCCCGCAGAAATCGTCCTCAGATGCCCAGTGCTCTTGATCTTTCAACGAAAGCGCAGGTTGATTCACCAATACCGTCTGTCCAAAGCTGCTAACTGCCGACTGGATTTTTCGGTATCGCTGACGGTATCGTCGCTGCCTGACCAGGCGGAAGCGCCGTATCAGGAGGGGTTCAGCCACCGATTGACGATCGAGTGGGGATTCGACACAGTCCCTCAAGGAGAGATTCGGAAGCTTCAGCGCGCATTTTTGGTGTCTCGCGGCCACCTGGTATTCGCTGTATGGATAGGACGGTGGCTAGAGCATGGCTGGGCCAAGGAGATTCAAACCTGGTAGCGCCTAGCAAGCAAGTGTTGGAGTCCGCTGCCTACCTATGCGTCTAAAGAGGTGGGGCACAGAGACGCAAGCAACTTGCTGCGAACAATCAACCGCTCATGCTCTGGAGATAGTCGCCCCAGTCCTGCATCATTTTCCGTCTTTCAGGAAGAAACTCAGCTCTGTTATACGCTCTGCTCACCCGGTTCTTCTCGACGTGGGCCAACTGGCGTTCGACCGCCAGTGGATCATATCCTCGTTCGTGTGCCCATGTGCTAAACGTACCGCGTGCGCCGTGCGCCCTGAATAGCCGTTCGTCATTAAATCCAGCGCGGATCAGCGCTGCATTAATTGTGGTAGGCGCCATGGGGCGCGATTTGTCTTTGATATTTGCGAATAGGTAGTCGTCAGCGGCTGTAGCTCCAGTGATTTTCTGAATTTCTTTCAAAATTTCAATTGCCTGAGTACTCAGTGGCACGACGTGTGGATGCCCCATCTTCATGCGCTCTCCGGGAATTGCCCATACCGCAGATTTCAGGTCTATCTCCTTCCACGTCGCGCCCCGCAATTCGACAGTTCGCACCGAGGTAAGCAACAGCAGACGCAATGCCAAACGTGTGAGCGCAGTTCCCACAACCGACAATGAATCCAGCAAGAGTTTGAGATCATCGGCCTCCAGCGCCCGATTGTGTCGCGTAGGAGGGAGCGTCACCACGTCCGACACTTTGAGCGCCGCGACAGGATTTGCGTCGGCCCGCCCCCTGATAATCGCCCGTCTGAATATCGCGTCAAGGTGCTGACGCAGACGCACTGCAATATGGGGAGCACCCCCAGCCTTGCGTTCATCGCCTGAAAGGGCTTTGCGCTTTGCAATCGACTGCAGCAGATCGTAGACGTGAGCCACCTTGATATCGCGTACTGGCATCGTCCCGAGTGGCGAATCTTTCACGTAGCGTGAGAGAAAGCGTATGGCCTGTCCGCAGTAGTACTCGCTCCAACTGTCGCGGTTGTCTTCAATCCAGTCCTCGCAGACGGCCCAAAAGGTGTTCTTGTTGTGTGTGATCGTCTGTAGCTGTAACTGCTGCTCATGGGCCTTGGGATGGATGCCGGACGCCACGAGCTTGGCCGCATCGTTGCGACGTTGGCGGGCGTCGTTTATCGACAGGTCAGGGAATCGCCCAAGGGTATAGCTGCAGTCCTTGCCATCCAGCCGGTAGTCAAATTTCCATACCTTCGAACCCGAGACCGATACCCGCAGATACATGGAGTCGCGGTCACGGATCTTATAGGGCTTGTCTTGCGGTTTGGCGTTCAGCAGTAGCGGGTAGGTTGGCTTCACGGAGTTCTCTTCGACGGACAACTGCCATGAAATTGCCGCGCAACGTACCCGCAAACCAGGCGGAAGCAGGCGGGTTCTTCTGAATGAAATCGGATAGATTGTCGCCGTGCACCGGAGTCGCAACGAGAGCGAATGCGTAAAGCCTCAACCATTCGCTGTAACCGTGTACGAGAAACCCTCCCGAGCGTTCTATATATTGCTGCCGGGACGTTTCATAAACCTCCCGGAGTGCAAACCAGGGAACATGCGGCAAGTCGTGGTGAACCAGATGATAGTTGTTATTCAGGAACAGCAGCCGCCAGAACCACCCCGCCTCGTTGATGACGGTACGATGCTCGTGAGCATGTGCCGCGCGATGTTCCTGAAACGAGCGGATCGAACCTAACGACAACGATCCATAACCCGCGCCGATGATAAAGGCCCAGGCAGGGACTCCGCAGACGCGTTGAAGCCATACCGTCAGCGCGGCTAACGCAACCAGATGTGCGACCCACATCGGCACATGACGCAAATCACCGCGTTTGATACTGCGGAGTTCATCGACACCCGTTGCCGCTATGGCAAAAGCCGGCCCGACTAGCAGGCGGCCGATAAACGTATTGCGGAAGATCAGCAGCGCGCGAATCGCCAAACCCGCACGTTGCCACACGCGCTGACTGACGAAGTAGCTTTCGGGATCGCGCTCAGGAAGCGTCAGATGCGGATCGTCGTGATGCTGAAGATGCGAATCGTGATAGACGCTGTACGGAAACCAGACCGCGAGCGGCGCGAATCCTAATAGTGCGTTGAAGAACGGCCAACGCGTCGGATGGCCGTGCAGCAACTCATGTTGCAGGGACATGTACCACGCACCCAGCAACGCCAGCAGCACAGTGGTCAGCGGCAGGCCGAGCCCACGCGCATGCGTTGCCACACCGAACCATCCACCGTAGATTGTAGTGATCAGCAGCCACGTCGGCCATTGCGTGCGCCATGTCCAGCTTGCAGCCTGTTTGGCGAGTGTTTTACGTTGCGTGTCGTCGAGATAAATCGCCATCGGCTGGATCGGTCGGAATGCAGGTTTAGACCGATCCTACGGACCAATTCACGCGACTAGAACCATTTTGTTCAGCAATGCATCTGCGCATATGTGCAAAAGCGGGGGGGCACATCGCCAGCCCTTGCGCAGCGCCAAGCCGCTAGCACCCGGCGCGCCGACCGCCGTGCAAGGTCCTCGCGGATACTGTCCGGGCGATCGGTAACAGACGCTTATTTATCGTCCGCCACGCGGCAAGCGTGATCGAGCAAGCCTTCCGCCGAGCCGCTGCCGTTGTCGGCATCGAGGCCGCTATTCACGACGAGCCAGCCGTCCTTCTCCGCCGACGGCCCCGCACCCGTCACGAGGATGGTTTGCATGGCCATCGCCGCAGCGCCTTTGTTATCACGCGCGACGATGCGAAACGGATTGCTCGCCTGAGTGAGCGAGGTGACGCGCATGATCCGGTAGCGCTGGCCGTCGAGCGTATCCCAGCGCCACTCGCCAGGCGTGTCCTTCGCGTGACGCGCCAAGGCGTCGCTCACCTTGCTGTGCATGCAATCGATATGGATATGCAACTGGTTTTGCGTGCGGCGGAATTGCGAGTTGATCTCGATGCCGAGTTGATTGTCGGGCAAGGATCGCTTGACGGACTTCTCGACGTACAGCCGTGACACCCACGCGTCGTCCCAGTAGTCCTGTGCATTCGGCGCAAGCACGAATGGGCTTTCTATGCCGGTGACGCGGTCGGTCGGAATCAGCAGATGCTGCGAGCGGCCGACGATGTCCTTCAGGATCACATAACGTTTGTCGAGATCGACGACCGTGCATTGGCCCGGCGTGCCGGTGGCCTGTTGCGAGGGCACGCAGCGCATATCGACAATTTTCCAGAGCGCGTTCGAATCGACTGCAGCAAGACGCGCGCAGGAGACGGCGGTGAAGGCGACCGCCAATGCGGCGGCGGTGCGCAGAATAGTTTGGCGAATGCGGGCGGGTTTGGGTACGGTCATCGGCATGCGGATCGGCGGTTTTTACTGGCGTGTTCAGCGACATCTTCATTGGCACCTTCGACGGCATTTTCAAAGCCGTCAAAGCACCGGCGCTGGCAGCACGCCGAGCAATTGTTCGAAGGCGACGCCGATCGCCAGCAGCCGCCGGTCCTCGCCGAGCGGGCCATCCAGTTCCAGGCCGACCGGCAGGCCGCCGGCAGTCATCCCAGCCGCCAGCGACAAGCCCGGAATGCCGGACGTGCTGGCCGGGTCGGTATTGCGCAGGAACGCGTCCATCGTATCGATTGGCGCGGCGCCATCGATCGATACCGTCGACGAGCCGTGCAGGTCGTCGATCGGCACCGCAGCGAGGCGCGTGGTGGGGAACAGCAGCGCATCGAGACGCTCGTCCGCGAAAGTCGCCGCGACATACTGCTGCAAGCGCGGCCGCCATTGCTTCAGCGCTGCGTCGTAATGAGCGCCGAGTACGTCGGCGAGCACGCCGTCGTAGATCGCGCGCACGTCAGGGCTCGCGATGCGGGCTGCCATTTCTCTGACTGTCTTTACCGGCGCGTTATTGGCGACGAGCCAGGCGAGCACGTCCTCGCGCGGCTCGTGGATCGCGATCGGTCCGCCGACGTGGCTGTTCAAGGTCTCCAGTTCGCTCATCGCTACAGGCACGAAGGTGACGCCTGCTGCTTCGAGGCGGCGCAAGGCGGCGCGTGCAACGTCTTCCACCTGGTGTTCGAGCCCTTCCCAGAGCGGCTCGGGCAGGCCGATGCGCAAACCGTTCAGCGTGAGCGCGGGCAACGGTCCCGTTCCGGTGATCACGCCGTCGAGCAAAGCGATATCGGCAACCGTGCGCGCCATCGGCCCCACCGTATCGCGCGTATGGCTGATCGGCACGACCGCATCCGGGTCGTGATAACGCCGTTCGGCCCCACCGTTACCAACCGACGGACGAAACCCCGCAATGCCGGTCAACGCAGCCGGAATGCGAGTCGAGCCGCCGGTGTCGGTGCCCAGACCGGCGGGCACGATGCGCGCGGCGATCGCGGCAGCGGTGCCGCCCGACGAACCGCCGGGAATCAGCGTGGGGTCGTACGGATTGCGCACCGGCCCGGCGTGCGTGGCGAAGTTCGTGCTGGTGATGCCGAACGCGAGTTCGTGCATGTTGGCTTTGCCGAGGATGATCGCGCCGGCATCGAGAAGCCGTTGTACTGAAGGCGCGTTCGTCTTCGGTACGAAGCCTTCCAAAGCGGGCGTGCCCGCCGAGGTCTGCAAACCGGCTGTGTTGATGTTGTCCTTCACGACGATGGGCAAACCGGCGAGCGGCAATTGCGCTTTTGCTTCGGGCGGCAATGCATCGATGCGCTGCGCGGCGGCCAGCGCGCCGTCGAGGTCGAGCGTGGTGAGCGCATTGAGGCTCGAGAGCGACGCCGCGCGCGCCAGCAGCGTGGCCATATAGTCGGCGGCCTTGATGCGCCCGGACTGGATCGCGGCGACCGCTTCGGTTGCGGTTAGGGCCAACTGTTGATCGACGGTCCATGTCATCGCAGGCGTCTCCTTTAACTGAGGTATCGCCTATTCTGGCACAGCCGCTTAAGAATCGACGCCGGGTGGCGCAAGGTGGCCTGCGTTTGCCGGCTCGCAGGGTGGACGGTCTTCTCTGGTTCTGCGCGCGAGACCGGCGTGACCGCCTGGGTGTTATCGGACGAGTCTGCCGGCGTTACTTGCGGCTGTCGATCCACATGCGTCCCCAACGGAACGCATAGGCGAGCGCGTGCTCTTCGTCGAAGAAGTAGTCGAGTGCGTCGAACGAATAAGCCTGGCCCTGGCTTGCAGACGTTTTCTCGATGGTCAGGTTGGCGGCGAACAGGCCGTTGGGCAGCAGTTGCGCGGCCGGTGCGACTTCGTAGCCCTTGTAGCGGATATTTGAATTCATGGTCGTGGCAGTGAGTGTGCCCGCGTGTATTGCTGAGGAGCCGGCGCGCGGGACGCAACCCTGTGCGTCAGGCAACCGGTGAGTGAGCGGGCAGGATCAAGCGTAGGCCGCGCCGCGCAGCGGGTGAACCAATCTTTCGTCGTAAGCAAATCAGCGAGGTTCGGGAACGGTCTTCAGGAGGCCGGATCGGACGATAGTCGCAGCGTTCGAACACACTATCCGGCGTTGTGGGCGTACGGTCTGTTGTGTGGCGCACGGTTTGGGCGAGCGGAAACACGAGCGCGTTCGAACGCGCATGGCGCGGCTTGTCGGCCTTGAAAGTATCGTTGGAGGATGCTGCGGTTGGCGGGGAGAGGAGGCAAACGCACGCATGCGTAGAATGGTTCGTCGAGGCAGCAGGATGGCCGCCGGTTCAGTGCAAACGCGAGTGCGTCGAGGACCCGCAAGTGCGAGCGTGGATCCTCGACGCCGTACGCAAAGGCGCTAAACCGCGTGCAGCAACCGGGCGGGTTGCGCTTCCTTGACTGCATTGCCGAGCGGCGCGGCCGTCGGCGTGCGATGCGCGTTGAACGCCAGGGCGAATTGCGCGGCCTGCTGGCCGACCGTGGCGAGCTGATCGACGACCTTGGCGTCGGAACAGGTGTCGACGGTGTCGAAGCGCGTTTCCAGCGTGTTGATCCCGGCACCGAACGGCGTCGGCCAGCCGCGCAACGCGTGGACGATCGAACGCAGCGACGTCAGCACCGAGCCGGCAGCCTGCCAGCCATAAGCGGTGACGATACAGCCGACCGCGCGGCCATCCAGATACGGCCGCTCATCGGCGCGCAGCTCCTCGAGCGTGTCGAGTGCGTTCTTGACGAGGCCCGAGACGCCGCCGTGGTAGCCGGGCGTCGCGATGATCAGCGCGTCCGCATGGCGCACGGCTTCGATCAGCTCGAGCTGTTCGGCGGTGCGTTGAGGGTTTTCCGGAGCGTAGTGGGGCAGGCTATGCAGGAAGGTGCCGCCGAACAGGCGGGTATTCGCGCCCGCGGCTTCTGCGCCACGCAGCGCAAAGCCGAGTGCGCGCTCGGTCGACGACGCCGCGCGTGTCGTGCCGCCGATGCCGATGACGAGCGGCCGGCGGTGATGGTCGAAACTGGTCAACGAAATGCTCCTTCGGTAGCGGCTCACGGGACGCTGGCGCGGGGCTGCGCGTAGACGAACCGGGGCGAACCGGACTTTGAAGTGTCATCTTAATGACCGCCGCGAGCCGGGCGAAGCGACTTTTTGTTCTAACGATATAACCGCGCGGGGTTATCGGCGGCTCAGTGGGTCGTCTGACGGATGCGTCGAAGCCGTTTTCGATCCACATACGCCGCCCGGTGCAATGCAGTTGATGCCGCCCCGGATAAGCATATGGCGAACCATTGTTTGGGGGCGCGATGACACGCGGCTATGATCGAGTCGTCTCCTCCATGACATCTCCTTGACATGGGATTCGGCCTCGCCACTGGCGGGGCCTTTTTTTCGTCTGGCCTTTCAGTGGCGCCCGCGCTTGCCGCTTCACGATAAAGCCGTTTTTTGCATGCTACGATGGTCCGCAACGCGAATCACGGCGAGGTCGAACAAGCAATGGCAACCCTGTATGACACGCTTGGTGTGCACGCGCACGCCACGGACGAAGAAATCAAGCGGGCCTACCGCAAGGCCGCGATGAAATGGCATCCGGATCGCAACAACGGCGCCGAAGAAGTTGCGCGCGCTACCTTCCAGGAAATCAAGGACGCATACGCGATCCTCTCCGACGCCGCACAGCGCAAGGTGTATGACGCGGTCTATGCCGAGCAGATGCGCGGCTGGGAAGCGCAGCGCACCCGCCAACAAAAAGCACAGGCCGAACGTGAGGCGGCGGCGCGTGCCGCGGACGAAGCAGCCTACGCCGAGATGGTGTCGCTCGCCATGCGTTTCGCCGACGACGGCCACAATCGCGACGTGCTGTTCGGCGTGTTGCTAGGACGTCGATGCGAGGCGCAGCGGGCCGCGCAGATCGCGGACAGCGTGTCGGCCTTGCAGGCGGCGCGGCGCGAGGCGGAGAGGGCGGCGGTCGCGGCCGAGGCGGCAGCAAAAGCGAAGGACGTCCCCGACGTTTCAGCCAAAGCGGAGGCAACGACGGTGAACGACGCCGCCGCCAATCGTGACGCACCAGGTAAGCACGCCAACCCAGGCAAGCACGAAGAAAGTGCCAGCGATGCTCATCCGGCCGGGGTGCTCGGTGGACTCTGGTTCCAGTTCCTGAACGGTTTGCGGTTTTGAACAGACAGTTCTGGCCGGTAGACCCGAGACGTAGGCCGAATTGATATAGAGAGCGGCCTTCGGCGTTGGGATATCCGCTTCTAGAATCAAAGACATGTCCGTGACATGTGTCGTTCGAGCGTCGACTTGAAGCGACGGCTCTTCATTGCCACGCATGCGGGTGGCGGACGCATCAGCATGTCGGGCACAGGTTGTATGTGTGCTCGCTGCTCCTCTCCTTGTTGCTGACTCTATTTCCCCGCGAAAAACCCGCTTCGCTTGACCTCCATGTTGCAGCTTCCGCGAGGCACGACGGCCATGGTTACTTTTATTTTTGTCGTTGCGATGGCGGCGTTTATCCCGTACGTCGCAGCGCCCGGCATTGCGAACGGCGTCAAGTCGATCAGCGCGCAACCTGCGGCGATGCTGTTCGAACCGTCACCGGCGGCGTCTGACGGCGCAAGCGACGCCGCGAACCGGATCGTGTCCGAACAGCGCGCCAGCGAGGCTTCCGTCTGAGGAGCCGCCGTCACGCGGTCGAAAGCATGCTGAAAGATTCGGCTTTGAGCAGTTGCACTTCGTCGCCAATGCGGCGCGCGATACCCGTGGGTTGACCGTCCTGGTACAAATTCTTGTGGCGCAACAAATTACGTCATCGTAGTGTCACGAGGACGCAAGACTAGGCCGGCACAATTGCGCATAGAGAGAGATAAAAAAAACACGGGGTGAGCGTGACCAGAAAATACAAAGTGCTGTTTCTCTGTCGCGAGAATTCAGCACGTAGCATCATTGCCGAAGCTTTACTGCGCGAACTGGCTGGACACCGGTTCGAAGCGTTCAGCGCGGGGCCGGAGCCGGCCACGCGCGTTCATCCCATTGCGATCGCGCAATTGCGGCCCGGTATATCGGACCTCGGCGTACTCTGCCCGAAAAGCTGGCTGGAATTCACCGGCGAATGGGCGCCGCGGATGGACCTCGTCGTTGCCATGGACGCGTGTGTGGCCGGGCATCATGCACCGCGCTTTCCCGGAGAACCTGCGTTGTGTAGCTGGATCTTTGCCGATCCGCTTGCCCATGGCATGCTCGAGCCGGAGCGAGTCCGTTCGTTCGAAAAGGTGTTCTGGCAAATCGTCCGGCAGGTCAGCACGTTTATCGAATTGCCGCAGTACGCGGCGGCGCCGACTCGTGCCGGCGACCCATCGTGTGCATCGAAGAGCGACGCGACGAGTCCCGCCATTCGGTGCAACGTGTGAACGGCCCCGGCGCGTCAACCAGTACGGGGTTATGCCTTTGCTCCAGCGGTTTGGCGATCAGACGGCTTAGCGGTTGTTCGGGCGCGCAAGCGGACTTCCCGCGAATGGGTCGTTTAGCCAATCCACCTGTTTTTTCGGCTGCGGGGCGGGTGCCGGCGTGGCCGATAATTCGAAGTGGTCGATTGATTGACCAGCGCTAATTGCCTGTTTAAGCCATTGGGGCATTTCGCCCTGGCCATCCCAGCTATCTCCCGTTGCGCTGCGGTAGCGTTCAGCCTTTTGCCCCTTCGGTTCGGCCGCCAGCACGGCGGCGAGGTCTTCTGGTTTGATACCAAACTCTTCCATGCGGTGGCGGAGATACGCAATCATGCTATCTCGCTTCCTTTCGTCCATAAGATATTCGTCCTTCTAAAGCGTCCGGCGTTCTGTCAGTTACAGATTGCAAGGGGAAGCCGCGAAAGCATTGAGCCCACGTAGATGGGGTCCGCTCGCGGTAAGGTTATTGATCGAAGGAAATTCCAGCGGCAGCGTCAAAGAACGTCGCCCCATACATTGCGGTACAGCATATGCCCAACAAGCCCGCCTATAAGGCTGACTGTGCCAATCAGTGAATATTCAAGCGCTCCGCCGCGCGGCAGGTACGGCTGGGTAAGCCCTACGGCCGCAATGGAAAAAACGGTGATGACAATGCAATGATTGCGAACAGTCGGTCTCATGTCGACGCTCCGTCTCTCGCCGGTGCCTCGCGCGGGGCCGATTTTTGTGCGTTATGCCAGCATCATAACGCACTGTTCGGGTAACGCACGCGCCGGCCAGCCTGATTTTGTTGTTGCATGTCGCCGATCGAACGGCGGCCGGTGCCGCCAAGGCCGCCTGCACCGCCGGGATTGAAATCCTGAGTGGCCGACCTATAACGAAACAGCGGAGCAACAATCTGCGTTTCCAGCCTGGTGGCGACCGCTTCCGGCAAGCCGCGCGTGCACGCCCGACATCGGTTTCAGGCCTGGCAACTATTTACTCGTTTAGTTCGGTGACTCGCCGCAGCAGTCCCGCATAGGCATTCGCCCCTTTGTCAGTTCGTCAGTTCGATTTGATGACACGACGTTTTTTCGCGGATTACTTCTTTTATTGAAGGGGTTAAGCGCTGCTGCGCCGGATTCGAGGAGTCTGGACATGAAACTACGTTTATTGATGGCGTTGGCAAGCGCCGCTCTGTTTCTGGCGCCGAGCACAGCCGGCGCACTGGACAGCCAGCAGGGCGAAGCCGCGTCGGGCCGGGCGCTCATGCAGAACGCAAACGAATCAGTGCAGGACACCACCGACATGTCGTTTGGTGAAACTGTGCGGACCGCGATGCCGGCCGGGCAACCGGTGCAGAACGCCTCCTATGGCGGGGTGGCCGCAGGCGCTACGGAAGTGGGAGGCCGACAGGAGCGGCCGTGCGCTTCCGGGCCGCAATGCAGGATCTATTTTGGCCAATAGCAGGCCGGCAGTTCAGGAGGCGGTGGGGGAGCAGAACGCACCGCCTCCAATTCCATTCGCGCACGGCACCCTGATCGGAATACCCACACGCCCGAGTGCAATTTTACGGAGTCGTCAGCGGGAGATTTAATACGATGTTAAGGTGTGTTCCATTCGGGTTTTCACTCGCTGTCTTTTCCGATCGCAATCATAAGCAGGCCAATACCGCCTGCTTTTTTATTCATGATTTGCAGTCTGCGATTTGATTAGTCCGGTGACTGCTCCAATCCCACCCGTTGTTTAGTTACTCGCAAACAATACTATGTTGATGGAAGATAATCTGCCGGCGAGCATTGCCTCGCCGGACGATGGGGCTTCGTCGTCCCTGCGTTCCTGGCTCGCCGTTGTGGCCGTTGCAATCGGTGCGTTCGCGTTCGTGACCACGGAGTTTTTACCTGTCGGACTACTGCCGCATATAGCGGCGGATCTGGGTGTGCTGCCTGGCACCGCAGGGCTGATGGTCACGGTGCCGGGCGTGATTGCCGCCATCTCGGCGCCCGGTTTGATGCTGGTGGCCGGACGGATGGATCGCCGGCGTGTCTTTCTGTTGCTCACGGCCTTGCTGCTGGCGTCGAATCTGATTTCCGCCTTCGCGCCCGATTTCCTGTTCATGCTGGTCGGACGCGCGTTGCTCGGCGCGGCGCTGGGCGGCTTCTGGACGCTGGCAACGGCGGCATCGGGGCGCCTCGTGCAGCCGAAAGATTCAGCCAAAGCGATGGCGACGATCCTGACCGGCGTGACCTGCGCGACGGTGATCGGTGTGCCGCTCGGCACATTCATCGCCAGCTTCGCGTCGTGGCGTGCTTCGTTTATGGCAACCGGCGTGCTTGTCGCGATCGCGCTCGTGGCGCAGTTCGTTTTCGTGCCGTCGTTGCCGTCGACCACCGCCTTGCGGCTGCGCGATCTGGTGGCGCTGCTGCGCCGCCCGCATCCGCGTAGAAGCATGCTGATGGTGGCGCTCGTATTCGGCGCGCATTTCTCCTCGTACACGTACATCACGCCGTTTCTGCTGCATAACGCGAGTTTCACGATGTCGACGATTACGTGGCTGCTGCTCGGCTTCGGCATTATTGGGTTCTTCTCGAACTTCGCCGTTTCGTCGACGGTGACGCGTAATCTGAAAGTGTCTCTGGGCGTGATGGTTTCTCTGCTCATGCTCGCGCTGCTGGCAATGCCGTTGCTGGAACAATCGCCAATCGGGGTCGCCGCGCTCGTACTCGCGTGGGGTGTTTCGTTCGGCGCACTGCCGCTGTGTTTCAGCATCTGGATTCAGCGCGCCACGCCGGATTCGCCCGAAGCGGGCTCGGCGCTGTTTGTCAGCATCATTCAGGTTGCCATTGCTTTGGGATCGCTCATTGGTGGTGTGGTGGTCGACCATGTCGGTATTTCCGCCGACTTTCTCTTCGGCAGCGCTTTGGCGCTGCTGGGACTCGCGGCGCTCGCGAGCTTCGGACGAAGCAAGCAGGAAGTGCCAGCGGAAGCGATGGCGTGTCCGGCGTGTACTGATTAGCCGGTAAGCGTCGAGCGCCACGTCAACCGATCCGATTTTGTTATCGACCCCTCCAATACACGGATTGTTAGCGCATCGCACCGCTCGTATATTTGCTGGACGAAAGCACAGACAGCAGAAATACAACAACTGAACGGCAGGCCTCTCGGGCTTGCCACAGGAGCACAGCGATGAATCGAATCGATCTGGAGGGGCGTGTTGTCGCCATTACCGGCGGCGCGCGCGGCATCGGCTACGCAGTGGCTCAACGGGCGCTGAACTCGGGCGCGTCGGTCGCGCTATGGGACATCGACGCCGAGCGCCTCGCGCGCAGCGAGCGCGAACTCAGCGAACTCGGCAAAGTCACCGCCGTCACAGTTGAACTCACCCAGGAAGCGTCAGTGGTTCAGGCGGTGGCGCAAACGGTCGCCGCCCATGGCGCGATCGACGTGCTGATCAACTGCGCCGGCATCACCGGCGGCAACGGCACGACGTGGGAGCTGGACCCCGAGGTCTGGCGCCGCGTGATCGACGTGAATCTGATCGGCCCGTATCTCACCTGTCGCGCGGTCGTGCCGCAGATGCTCAAGCAGGGGTATGGCCGGATCGTCAATATCGCGTCGGTGGCCGGCAAGGAGGGCAACCCGAACGCCTCGCACTACAGCGCCTCCAAAGCCGGGCTCATCGGCTTGACCAAATCCCTCGGCAAAGAACTTGCGACGAAGAACATCCTCGTCAATGCGGTCACGCCCGCGGCGGCAAAAACGGAAATCTTCGATTCGATGTCGCAGCAGCATATCGACTACATGCTCTCGAAGATTCCAATGAACCGTTTCCTGTTGCCGGAAGAAGCGGCGTCGCTGATTCTCTGGCTCTCTTCCGAAGACTGCGCTTTCAGCACCGGCTCGGTATTCGACCTGTCCGGCGGCCGCGCCACTTACTGAGTCGCCACAGCGTTGTCTAAGCCGTAGCCGTAGCCGTAGCAGTTGCAGTGCAAAAGGAAAAAACGCAGAGCGCGACCCGCATGCTTTGCGAAGGAGACGACATGAATCCGCATTCGCCCGCTTCACTGGAGGCGATCAACAGCAAGGTCATGCGCCGGCTGTTGCCGTTTCTCTTGCTGATGTACGTGCTGGCGTTTCTCGATCGCGCCAATATCGGCTTCGCGCAGAAAGCGTTGCAGCACGACACGGGCTTGTCCAATGCGGCTTTTGCCTTCGGCGCGGGCGTGTTCTTTGTCGGTTATGCATTGTTCGAAGTACCGAGCAATCTTCTGCTGCACAAGGTCGGTGCGCGCGCGTGGATGTGCCGGATCATGGTGACCTGGGGGCTCGTCTCGGCGGCGATGTGTCTTGCGCATACGCCGACTGCTTTCTACTCGCTGCGTTTTCTGCTTGGTGTCGCCGAAGCCGGTTTCTTCCCCGGCGTGATCTATTACCTGACGCATTGGTTTCCGCAAGCGGCGCGAGCGCGTGCGGTGGGCGTGTTTTATTTCGGTGCGCCGCTGGCGTTCATCTTCGGCAGTCCGTTGTCGGGTTCCTTGCTCGAACTGCATGGCGCGATGGGTTTGGCCGGCTGGCAGTGGCTGTTTCTGATCGAGGGGACGCTGGCATCGTTGGTCGGCGTGTGGGCGTTCTGGTATCTCGACAACCGTCCTGAAGACGCCCAGTGGCTCGACGCGCAGGAGCGCACCACCTTGCGCCGCGCGCTTGATGACGATGCGCTCGCCGCATCGGCGCATGGGCCGCGTCATATTCTCGCTGCGCTGGTGGACCGCCGTGTGTTGCTGCTTTCGGCGATCTATCTGCTGATTCAGATGAGCGTCTACGGCGTGATCTTCTATTTGCCGCAGCAGGTGGCGGCTTTGCTCGGCACGACGGTCGGTTTGCGCGTTGGCCTCGCCGGCGCGCTGCCATGGCTGTGTGCGTTGGCTGTCACGTGGTACGTGCCGCGTCGAGCGGATCGTACGGGTGCGCACCGGCGCTGGGCGGTTGCGCTGCTGGTGCTCGCGGGTCTCGGCATCGGCGCCTCGGGGCTCGCGCATAACCCGTCGATCGGCCTGATCGCGCTGTGCTGTGCGGCCAGCGGCTTCATCGCGGCGCAACCGCTGTTCTGGACATTTCCGACACGCTACCTCACGGGTGCCGCAGCGGCGGGCGGGATCGCGTTGATCAATTCGCTCGGCGGCCTCGGTGGATTTATTGCGCCGAGCCTGCGCACTGCGGCGGAACGGGCGTTTTCGTCGACCTCGGCGGGGCTGATCGTATTGGGCGTGTCGAGTCTGCTGGCGGCGCTCATGGTCGGCACGCTGTTACGTCGTGACGGCGTCCAATCAAGCGGGTCTTTCCAACAATTACTGCACCGCGCCCGCTAGGCGCGTTTTTTGGCTGCACGTTCGACGCACCCATAACGGAGCCCTTTTCATGGCCATGCCTACTATCCGGCACGTGCGTGCCTTCGTCGTCCGCGGTGGCGGCGCGGACTATCACGATCAACCCGATGGACACTGGATCGACGATCACATTGCCACGCCGATGGCGCGTTATCCGGAGTATCGCCAGAGCCGCCAGTCGTTCGGCATCAATGTGCTCGGCACGTTGGTGGTCGAGATCGAGGCGAGCGACGGCACGGTTGGTTTTGCGGTGACGACGGGTGGCGAGATCGGCGCGTTCATCGTTGAAAAACATCTCGCACGTTTTCTGGAAGGCCAGCTCGTCACCGACATCGAGAAGATTTGGGATCAGATGTATTTCTCGACGCTGTACTACGGCCGCAAAGGCGTGGTGCTGAATACGATCTCGGGTGTCGATCTCGCGTTGTGGGATTTGCTTGCGAAAGTGCGCAAGGAGCCGGTGTACCAACTATTGGGCGGCCCGGTGCGCGACGAACTCGTGTTCTACGCGACTGGTGCGCGTCCGGACTTGGCTAAGGAGATGGGATTCATCGGCGGCAAATTGCCGTTGCAGCATGGTCCTGCTGAAGGCGAGGCGGGTCTCAAGAAGAATCTGGAGAAGCTCGCCGAGATGCGTAGTCGTGTAGGTGATGACTTCTGGCTGATGTACGACTGCTGGATGAGCCTTGACGTACCGTATGCAACGCGGCTCGCGCAGGCCGCGCACGAGTACGGTCTGAAATGGATCGAAGAGTGCCTGCCGCCGGACGACTACTGGGGTTACGCCGAACTGCGCCGCAACGTGCCGCGCGGCATGATGGTGTCGACCGGCGAGCACGAAGCGACGCGCTGGGGTTTTCGCATGCTGCTGGAGATGCAGTGCTGCGATCTGATTCAGCCGGATGTGGGCTGGTGCGGCGGCATCACCGAACTCATCAAGATCTCCGCGCTCGCCGATGCCCACAATGTGATGGTGGTGCCGCACGGTTCATCGGTGTATAGCTATCACTTCGTCGTCACGCGGCACAACTCACCGTTCGCCGAGTTTCTGATGATGGCGCCGAAGGCGGATGAAGTCGTGCCGATGTTCACGCCGCTGCTGCTCGACGAACCGGTCCCCGTGAATGGACGGATGAAAGTGCCCGACACGCCGGGCTTCGGTGTGCGGCTCAATCCGGAGTGCGCGCTGGTGCGGCCTTATCCACGCTGAATGCTTATTGAAGGTGGGTTGGACTAGATTTCAACCCGCAAGACATCTTATCGATCCAGCCAACAGGAGAATGACGTGTTGCTCAAGGACAAGGTCGTGATCGTTACCGGCGGCTCGCGTGGCATCGGCCGCGCGATAGCAGTTGCGTGCGCAACCGAAGGTGCGGACGTGGCGATCAACTACTGGGGCGATAACGACGCATCGTATGGGCGACGTTCGGCCGTCGCGGAAGTGGTCGGCGAAATTGAAGCCTTGGGGCGGCGCGTGATCGCGATCGAAGGGAATGTCGCCTTACGCGAAACCGGTCAGGAACTTGTTCGCCGCACTGTCGAAGCCTTCGGCAAAGTCGATGTGCTCGCGAGCAACGCCGGCATCTGTCCGTTTCACGCCTTTCTCGACATGCCGCCCGAGGTATTGGAGTCGACGGTGGCAGTGAATCTGAACGGGGCGTTCTACGTCACGCAGGCCGCCGCGCAGCAAATGAAAGCGCAGGGTACGGGTGGTGCGATTGTGGCGACGAGTTCGATCAGCGCGCTGGTGGGCGGCGGCATGCAAACCCACTACACGCCGACCAAAGCCGGTGTGCATTCGCTGATGCAGTCATGCGCGGTGGCGTTGGGGCCGTACGGCATTCGCTGCAATTCGGTCATGCCCGGCACGATTGCGACCGACCTGAACGCGGAAGATCTCGCCGACGAAGCTAAAAGAGCCTACTTCGAAAAGCGTATTCCGCTGGGCAGACTGGGCCGCCCGGAGGATGTCGCCGATTGCGTGGTATTCCTTGCCTCCGACCGCGCGCGTTATGTAACAGGCGCCGCGCTGCTGGTGGACGGCGGCCTGTTTGTCAACTTGCAGTAACGGGCGATGGCGACTTCACGATGGTGACATCAACTAGCCGGTGCGGATACGATCACAGGCTCAGTCGCGGTCGCGGTGGGATCGTCGCGTGCGAGCTTGCGCGAGAAACCGCGCAGCAAATCGATAAAGCGCAGCGCGGGTTCGGCGAGGGCTTCTTCCTTGCGCGTGAGAATGCCGAAGCCGGCGAGGCTCTTGCCGATCTCGAGCGGCAGCGCAACCAGCAGCTTGCCACGCACATGATCGCGCACCACGGACTCGGGCAGCATGGCCACGGCGTCGTAGTTCTCGAGCAATTGCAGCGTGGCGAAGATCGACGCGCACTCGGTCAGGTTGACGGGCGTCGCCAGACCCGCACGCGCGAGTTCCTCTTCGAACAGCACGCGCGCCGGACTGGTAACAGGTTGCGCCACCCACGGCCAGTCGATCAGCTCCCGCAACGTGATGCGCGAGCGCTGCGCCAGCGGATGCACCGAACGCACCACCAGCAGCAAAGTCTCGCGTGCGAGCGGCTCGAAACTGAAATCGTTGTGTTGCAACGGACTGGTGAGGCGTCCAAGCGCCAGATCGACTTCGCGGCGATGCAGCAATTGCACGACCTGGTCGCTGGTTTCGCCAAGAATGCGCACGTTCAGCAGAGGGCTTTCGGTTTTCAGGGCGGCGACCGCCATGGCCAGCAGATCAGGCGCGGCGCCCATGATCGCGCCGACGGTCAACTGTCCATGTCCGCCACGGCGTTTGACGTCGAGATCTTCGGCAAACCGGGTCAACTCGGCGAGTGCGCGCCGCGCATACGCCAGCGTGACCACGCCGAGCGGCGTGGGCGTCATGCCGCGCGCGTTGCGCTCGAACAGCAGGAAGCCGAACGCTTCCTCGATATCGCCGAGCATGCGGCTCGCGCTGGGTTGCGCGACGTTGATGGCCTCGGCGGCCTGGTGGAGATTGCGCGCGTCGTCGAGCGCGACGAGCAGCGCCAGATGCTTGAACTTGAGCCGATTGACGAGTGCGATGGCGGCTGAGTGTTGGCTCATGGTTCCGGGTGCGATTCGGTTTGTGGATCGCCCAATCCCAACAACGGATTGAGTTGCTATCGACGCAGGAATTATAGTCGTACCAGACGCTTCTACGCTTCTCAGGGAAAGCGCCCGGATACGACGGGAGACAGGCCGCAATGGAAACAATCGCTTTCCGGATGGTGCTCAACCCCGGCATGCGCGAGGAATACGAACGACGTCATGCGCAAATCTGGCCTGAACTGGTTGATGCATTGCACAACGCCGGTGTGCGCGACTATCGGATCTTCTTCGACGCAGACTCGCATCACCTTTTCGCCATTCTGACGCGCAGCACGAATCACACCATGAACGCGCTGCCGCAACTCGACGTGATGCGCAAATGGTGGGATTACATGGCCGACATCATGCAGACGGCCCCTGACCATACGCCGCTTCAACAACCGCTGGAGCCGGTCTTTCATCTGAATTCGCTCAGCTAATGTAGCTGACTGTGCCTGACCTGAAGGGCGGAGGATGTCGCATGCAGGTTGTCGATTCGCATATCCATCTGTGGGATCTGAAGACGCATCGCTATCCGTGGCTGGAAAACCCGGGCGTGTCGTTCGTGGGTGACGCGCGCGATCTGAAGCACGACTATCTGCTCGATGATCTGCTCGGCGAGGCGGGCGATATCGAGGTGCTGAAACTGGTGCACGTAGAGGCGAATCACGATCCTGCCGATCCGGTCGAGGAAACCCGCTGGTTGCAGTCCGTTGCGGATCGTCCGGCCTCGCGTGGCATGCCGGATGCGATTGTCGCCGCCGTGGATCTGTCTGCGGCGAACGCACCCGAAATGCTTGAGGCTCACGCATCGTTTGCCAACACGCGTGGCATCAGGCAGATCCTGAACGTGCACGAGAACAAGTTGTTTGATTACGTGGGCCGTCATTTCATGCGCGAGCCGCAGTGGCGCGAACATTTTGCGTTGCTGCGCCGTTACGACATGTCGTTCGATCTGCAACTGTATCCGTCGCAGATGGAGGAAGCGGCTGCGTTGGCGCGCGCGCATGCCGATACGATTTTTATCGTCAACCATGCGGGCATGTTCGTGGATCGCAGCAGCGTCGCCGGTTATCGCGCGTGGCGTGACGGCATGCGCATGCTCGCGGATTGCAGGAACGTCGCGGTGAAGATCAGCGGACTCGCCATGTTCGATCATCAGTGGAGCGTCGAAAGCCTGCGGCCTTATGTGCTCGAAACGATCGATACCTTCGGCGTTGAGCGCGCAATGTTCGCGTCGAACTTTCCGGTCGATCGGTTGTTCGGCTCTTACCAGGATTTGTGGCACGCGTACGCGTCGATCGTCGACGGTGCGAGCGATGCTGAAAAAGAAGCGCTGTTTTGCCGTAACGCGGAGCGTTTTTATCGTATCTGACGTACCTGCCGCGTCTGACGCATTCCCAAAAGCAAAAGAGAAGGAGACACGTAGTGCAGCAATCCCCATCCGCGGTGCCCAGGCTCGAACTACGGCACGCGAGCAAATCATTCGGCCGGGTCCGTGCGTTATCCGACGGCGATCTCGCGTTGTGGCCGGGCGAAGTGCATGCATTGCTCGGCGAGAATGGCGCGGGCAAATCGACGGTCGTGAAGATTCTCGCGGGTGTGCATCAGCCGGATACCGGTGAACTGCTGGTCGACGGCGTGGCGCGCCGATTTGCAACGCCTGCGGAAGCACGCGACGCGGGTCTCGCGGTGATCTATCAGGAGCCGACGCTGTTCTTCGATCTCTCGATCGCGGAGAACATCTTCATGGGGCGGCAGCCGGTCGACCGGATCGGCCGCATTCAGTACGACGCCATGCGCCGCGAGGTGGATGGTTTGCTGGCCTCGCTCGGGGTCGATCTGCGTGCGGATCAACTGGTGCGTGGGCTCTCGATTGCCGATCAGCAGGTGATCGAAATTGCGAAGGCGTTGTCGTTGAACGCGAACGTGCTGATCATGGACGAGCCGACCGCCGCCTTGTCGCTGCCCGAGGTGGAGCGGCTCTTTGCAATTGTGCGCAAGCTGCGCGAACGCGATGTGGCGATTCTGTTCATCACGCACCGGCTCGATGAAGTGTTCACGCTGACGCAACGCGTGACGATCATGCGCGACGGCGCGAAGGTATTCGACGGGCTCACTGCCGATCTCACCACCGAATCCATCGTCGCGAAGATGGTGGGCCGTGATCTGGAAACCTTCTATCCCAAGGCCGACCGGCCACCGGGCGAAGTGCGATTGTCAGTGCGTGGACTCACGCGCATCGGCGTCTTCAAGGATATTTCCTTCGACGTCCGCGCAGGCGAGATCGTCGCGCTGGCCGGCCTCGTCGGCGCGGGGCGCAGCGAAGTGGCACGCGCGATCTTCGGCATCGATCCCCTCGATTCGGGTGAAATTTCGATTGGCGGTAAACGTCTCACCGCAGGCAGTCCGGCCGCCGCGGTGCGTGCCGGCCTCGCGCTGGTCCCGGAGGACCGTCGTCAGCAAGGGCTGGCACTGGAGTTGAGTGTCGCGCGCAATGCCTCGATGACGGTGCTTGGACGTCTCGTCAAACATGGGCTGATTTCCACGCGAAGCGAAACCCAACTGGCCAATCAGTGGGGCACGCGTTTGCGCCTCAAAGCGGGTGACCCAAATGCGCCGGTCGGCACGCTTTCCGGCGGCAATCAGCAGAAGGTCGTGCTGGGCAAGTGGCTCGCCACGAATCCAAAGGTCCTGATCATCGACGAACCCACGCGCGGCATCGACGTCGGCGCCAAGGCCGAGGTGTATGGCGCGCTGGCGGAACTGGTGCGCGATGGCATGGCCGTGTTGATGATTTCGAGCGAATTGCCGGAAGTACTCGGCATGGCCGATCGCGTACTGGTCATGCACGAGGGACGTATCAGCGCGGACATCGCGCGCGCCGAAGCAGACGAAGAACGCATCATGGGCGCGGCGCTCGGCCAACCGGTTCCACCGTTGGGGAACGCGGCATGATGCGCCATTCGACGACCCATCCCGCGCCGGTTCAGGCGTCAGCCCCCAAGCGCACCGGCAGCGCGCCGGGCGGCTTCATCGCGGGCATTGCGAAGAGCCGCGAAACGACGCTCTTCGTCGTGCTGATTCTGCTGATCGTGGGTACGGGGCTCGCAAAACCGCAGTTTCTGAATCTGCAGAATCTGCGCGACGTGTTGCTCAACGTGTCGATCATCAGCTTGCTGACGGCCGGCATGACCGTGGTCATCCTGATGCGGCATATCGATCTGTCGGTGGGGTCGACGGTCGGCATCAGCGCGTATGCGGTCGGCAGCCTGTACGTTGCGTTTCCGCATATGCCGGTGATTGTCGCGTTGCTGGCTGGACTGGCGATCGGTCTGGTGGCGGGCGGTATCAATGCGTTGCTCGTGGCCGTGGGGCGCGTGCCGTCGCTGGTAGCGACACTCTCCACGCTCTACATCTTTCGCGGCGCGGATTATGCATGGGTGCACGGCGGCCAGATCAACGCGACCAGTTTGCCTGACGCGTTTTCCCGACTCGCTACCGGCACTTTCTTCGGCATACCGACGCTCGCGTTGATCGCGATTGTCGTGCTGGCCGGTCTGGCTGTCTATCTGAAGCAGTTTCGCGGCGGACGCGAACACTATGCCATCGGCTCGAATCCGGAGGCGGCGCGGCTTGCCGGCGTGAACGTCGAACGTCGCGTCATGGCGGGTTTTCTGCTGTCCGGCGCGATTGCCGGTTTCGCGGGCGCATTGTGGCTCGCGCGCTTCGGCACCGTCGATGCAAGCACCGCGAAGGGCATCGAATTGCAAGTCGTTGCCGCCGCGGTGGTGGGCAGCGTGGCGATCACCGGTGGGGTGGGCACCATCCTCGGCGCGACGCTCGGCGCGCTCGTACTGGGTGTGATCAGTATCGCGCTCGTCGTGCTGCATGTCTCGCCATTCTGGGAGCAGGCGATCCAGGGGGCGCTGATCGTCGCCGCGATTACCGCCGACACCTTGCTGGCCCGCTCCGTCGCCAAACGCATGATGAGGAAACGCGATCATGGCTAAACCCGATTCCGCGTTGCTCACGCGCAAACGCGAAACGCCCTTGCAATGGGAAGTGTTGCTGGTCATCGTACTGGCCCTGTCGCTCGTGCTCGGGCGCTTGTTGTCGCCGGTGTTTCTCACCAGTGCGAATGTCAGCAACATCCTCGCCGATCTGACCGAGATCGCGCTGATGGCGCTGCCCATGACGCTGATTATCGTCGCCGCGGAAATCGACCTTTCGGTGGCGTCGGTGTTGGGCGCGTCCAGTGCGCTGATGGGCGTGCTGTGGCACATGGGCCTGCCGATGCCGGTCGTGATCGTGCTGGTATTGATTGCCGGCGCGCTGGCGGGTCTGCTGAACGGCCTCGTGATCGTCAAGCTCAATCTGCCTTCGCTCGCGGTCACCATCGGCACGCTGGCGCTGTTTCGCGGCCTCGCGTATGTGCTGCTCGGCGATCAGGCGGTCGCGGATTTTCCCGCAGCTTATACAGCGTTCGGCATGGACACGGTCGGCTCGACTTTCATTCCATTGCCTTTTGCGATCGTAATCGTCGGCGCGGTGCTGTTTACCGTGCTGCTTCAGTCTACGGCGTTTGGCCGCAGCCTCTACGCAATCGGTGCGAATCCGACCGCGGCGGCTTTCTCCGGTATCGAAGTCGCGAAGATCAGGCTGCGTCTATTCGTGCTGTCCGGCGCGATGAGCGCGCTGGCGGGCGTCGTCTATACGCTGCGCTTCACCAGCGCACGTGGCGATAACGGCGAAGGGTTCGAATTGTCCGTGATCGCGGCTGTGCTGTTCGGCGGCGTGAGTATTTTCGGCGGACGCGGCTCGATGTTCGGCGTCCTGCTCTCGCTGCTGATTATCGGCGTGCTGAAAAACGCGCTGACGCTCGACGATGTGTCGAGCGAAACGCTGACGATCGTTACCGGCGTGCTGCTGCTGGCATCGGTTCTGATTCCCAATCTGGTTGCGCGCTGGCGTGCGGCGCGTGACCGGCGTTTCATCGCGAAGTCCGCTTCTTCTTTATAACGTTCTCTTAAAACCGGCTCCACAAGAAATACCCAATACCAAATACCGACAACCCGGACAGCATGTCGTCCAACAACAAAGCAGGAGACAGCTCATGTTCAATCCTCTACGTCACACCGGCAAGACCGCGCTTTGCATTGCGCTAGTCGCGATCAGTTGTGCCGCGTCCGCGGCGGGCCTGAAAAGCGGCCTGAAGATTGCCTTCGTGCCGAAGCAGATCAACAACCCCTATGAAGTGATTGCGGACGACGGCGGCATGGCCGCGATCAAGGAGTTCAGCGGGGTGGGCAAGGTCGTGGGACCGTCGGATGCGGGCGCCTCGTCGCAAGTGCAATACATCAACACGCTGATCACGCAGCGGCAGGACGCGATCGTGATCGCGGCCAACGACGCGAACGCGGTCGTGCCGTATCTGAAGAAAGCGATGTCGCAAGGCATCAAGGTCGTGACCTTCGACTCCGACACGGCGCCTGAAGGCCGTCAGCTTTTCGTCAACCAGGCGAACGCGGAGGGTATCGGGCGGGGACAGATCCAACTGGTCGCGAAACTGATGGGCGGCGAGGGTGAGTTTGCCGTGCTGTCGGCCACGCCTAACGCGACGAATCAGAATACGTGGATCAAGTGGATGCAGGAGGAGTTGAAAAAGCCCGAGTACTCGAAGATCAAGCTCGTGAAGATCGCGTATGGCAACGACGACGACCAGAAGTCGTTCGTCGAAACGCAGGGCTTGTTGCAGGCGTATCCGAATCTGAAGGCGATTGTTGCGCCCACCACGGTGGGCATTGCAGCGGCGGCACGTTATATCTCGTCCTCGTCGAGCAAGGGCAAGGTACAGGTGACCGGCTTGGGCACCCCGAATCAGATGCGTGCGTTCGTGAAGAACGGGACCGTCAAGGCGTTCCAGTTGTGGGATCCGAATCAGCTCGGCTATCTGGCGGCTTATGCGGCAGCGGCGCTGTCCTCGGGGACGATTGCCGGCAAGGAAGGCGAATCGTTTGATGCCGGCAAGCTCGGCAAGCGCACGATCGGCCCGCAAGGCGAAATCATTCTCGGACCGCCGACCACGTTCGACGCGAGCAATATCGACAACTTCAATTTCTAGGCAGCGAGCGGGGCGCCGCAATTCGGGTACGGGATATGCGTGCCGGCCGGGCCAACCGGGAGCCGCTGCGGATATGCGCGGGAGGCGTTGGCGTGAACTTTAAGACCTATACTATGAATCGGTAAATCGACCGTGGGCGTAGCGGGTCCGAACTGCTATCTTGAGTGAGCGCCGTTCGGACCACGGATGATCATTGACGCAGCAGTTGGCGGCCGCGGTTTTCGGCGAGGACGAAGGCGAGCAGTCTGAACGGATGCCGTACACGCAGATAAATCCCTGCTTAGAGGTGCATGATGATCGGAATGACGTGGCTTGTTGTGGCTGACGGAGGCCGTGCGCGTGTTTTCCAGACGCCGGGACTCACGCTCGACTTGCATGAAAAAGAAAGTCTCATCAACACTGAATATACCGGCACGATGCTGACGGAAAAGGACCGCGAGAAATTCGCGAAGCGCGTTGCCGAGTATCTGGAGGCAGGGCGGCTCCATCAACTCTACAATCGGCTAAGACTTGCCATCGAGCCGAAGTTTCTCGGCATGGTCAAAGCGGATCTCAGCGAGGAAACCCGTCGATTGATATTCGAGCAAACCAGCGAGGATCTGTCGACGCTCAATGCCCGGCAAATTGAGGCGCACCTGCGGCGACACTGATCGGCTGCCTTCGGTGTGATATAGCCTTCACACAGTCAACCCGACCTGGCCACGGATCGTGGCCTCGCAGGGTTTCTGTGTTGATGTGTTATCTACACGCTGGTTTCCGAGCTACCCGATTCCTCGGCATCACGGAACCAGGTTTCCGCATGAGACCGCTCGGCAACCCATGAGCGAGACGGCGGCGTGTTGAACTCGCGATCGATGAACCGGCATCCCCATTCGACCCCGTCTCTTGCCGCCTCCTCTTCGGTTAGCCACTCGGGTTGAACGGTCATGGGACGAATATCGACGACTGTTCGGGTGCCGTGACTCACACTGACACTTGCGATCCAGGCGCCGAGCTTGTTGCGCTCAGGGCGCACGGCGATTTCGTATTCGCCGTAAGAAACAGTGCGTGTTGGCATCGTTTTCTCCTTTGCAGCGGTCATGATCGATATCCGCCCGCAACGCAGCGTGCGGGCCTCTCTTCTAGCGCCATCATGCCGTAACTCCAGCAGTCCGACACGCGGATTATTGAGGTTCAGTGACAAACCGGTAGGCGTATTTCACCAATATCTAGCATCGGAGAAACCCATGTTCACATGAACATGACTTGCTCATAGACTTCGAGTACAAAAGAATCGTGAGGCTCAAACTTTTCGGTTGACGGGAGGTTTCATGGCACAGAATGAACTTTCGTATCGGCGGTTCCAGATCGCCGCAACGATCTCACCGCTGCAGGGTAACCGGGGGATCGTCACGGTCGATGTCACAACCTCGGATCAGGAACGCATCGCCGATCTGGGAACGGCCCGCTTTCTCCATGTGGAACGATGGGTTGAAAGAAATGAGCCCGCTTTCCTTCAGGTCGTTGTGGACGAGTGCAAAGTCGCTATCGACCACTATGCGGACAACGTCGACGACAGTTGATTCTCCGTGTCTCGCATGAGGTGTTGCCATGCAGCAGGAATTCGATTTCTACATCAACCTGAAGAAACCGACACTCGGTCTCTATGTGCGCGCGGGAGCGGGCCTTCCCGACCTCGTCGACACAAGTGAATGGCAACTCAATGGACACGTGTGGCAAAGCGAGCTGACGCCAGACATTCTGAAGGGGCTCGAGGCGAACGGCCATGCGTTTCAGGAACTGGGTGCGTGATGGTTCATACCACGGTGAATCGGTGAGTAGAGCACGCCGTTCCGAAACGGTCGAGATAGCACTTTGATCTCTACAAATTAGTACTATTCTTGCCTTAGGCTGGGTTAGCGCGCTGTCGCCTGATATAGGGCGAGGGAGAGAACCATGTCGGAGCAGCACGGCACGTTGAGTGACGAGTTCATCGCACAGCAGCGCAAGCGCCTCCTCGCGTTACGCCAGGAACTGTTGGGTGGAGAGGAGAATACGATCGCGGACGAGCGAACAGCCGAGGAGGAGCACGGCGACGAAGCGCACGAGTTCGAGGACGAGGCGCAGGGCATGGCGCAGAACGAGGTCAACCAGGCGCTGCACGACGTGAACGACCAGCGCATCAGCGATATCGAGCGGGCGCTGCAGAAGATCGACGAGGGCACTTACGGTCTCTCCGATGCGAGTGGTGACCCGATACCGAAAGCCCGGCTCGAAGTCGCACCGGAAGCGATCCTGACTGTTGAAGAGCAGAGCCGTCGCGAGACCGGCAAATGATGGCGTCCAACGCCACTGTGATGTCGGAGAAGGCCTGATGCGTTCCTGAAGCCGGGCTGCGAAATCCTGTTCCATGAGGCCCAGCTGGCAGATTGCGCCAATGCCTATCATCGGAAAAACCAATGTTCCATTATTCACAAGCCCCTCATAGAATCCAAGGGCGGATTTTGGGTTTCGTTATGCTAATCATGTTGATATCGATGTTGTAACCAATCCGTATTGTTCAGACAGTGCTCGTCGAGCACAAACACGTGCTCCGCGCCGATTCTTAAACCGCGCTCGATGAGCCATCACTATCACGGGTCCCCGGTTATTGAGCCAGACAAACGGACCATGAACAGTGACTCAGGTGACGTGTTGGCGAAGCCCGTCACGCCTTCGCAACTCATATGACCGCGCCCCATAACCTTTTACGTAGCCGGATGCTTTAACCGAAAAGGTGACTCCCGATGCCAGCCCTCTGCGAAATCTGTAACGCCCGTCCCGCTGTCGCCCGTGTAACCGTTGTGCAAAACGGGGAGCGGAAATCCTTATCGATCTGCGACTACGACTACCGGCAACTAATGCGGCATCAAAGCATGCAGAACCCATTCGATTCATTGCTGGGGGGCGGTGGCCTGTCGCGCTTCTTTGGCGGCATGGAGGACGGGGACGAGGACGATGACGCTGGATACGCCGAAGTGCCGCGTGAATCGGTCGATGCCACCGATGCTTTCAGCGAGCAGACACTCGAATTATTGCAGCGCGCTGCGGAAAAGGCACACGAACTTGGCCGCAACGAACTCGACACCGAGCACCTGCTGTACGTGCTTGCGGACACCGATGTGTGCGCGGCTTTGCTGAAGGAACTCAAGCTCTCACCGCAGGACATCAAGGCTTACATCGATCAGCATGCGCAGAAGGGAAAGGGTGACCCTGACTCGCCGGTCGACAAGATGACCGTGTCGCCTCGTTTGAAAAAGGCGTTCCAATATGCGTTCCAGGCGTCGCGCGATCTGGGGCATTCGTACGTCGGCCCGGAACATCTGCTCATTGGGCTTGCTGCCGTGCCGGACAGTATCGCGGGCACCCTGCTCAAGAAATATGGCGTGACGCCGGAGGCGTTGCGGCAGAAAGTCGTGAAAGTCGTCGGTAAAGGGGCGGAGGACGGCCGCGTCGACGCGCCAACCGGCACGCCCAACCTTGACAAGTTCGGGCGCGACCTCACGGCGATGGCACGTCAGGGCAAACTCGACCCGGTGCTCGGCCGCGCGCAGGAAATCGAAAGCACGATCGAGGTGCTCGCGCGGCGCAAGAAGAACAACCCCGTGCTGATCGGCGAGCCGGGTGTCGGCAAGACGGCGATCGTCGAGGGCCTGGCGCAACGCATCATCAACGGCGACGTGCCTGAAGTGCTGCGCGGCAAGCGGCTCGTCGAAGTCAACATCAACTCGATGGTGGCGGGCGCGAAGTATCGCGGCGAGTTCGAGGAGCGCGCCAAGCAGTTGATCGATGAGGTCACGGCCAAGAAGGACGAACTGATCCTGTTCATCGATGAACTGCACACGATCGTGGGCGCCGGGCAAGGCGGGGGAGAAGGCGGCCTCGACATCGCGAACGTGCTCAAGCCCGCGCTTGCGCGCGGCGAGCTCAGTCTGATCGGCGCAACGACACTCAACGAGTATCAGAAGTACATCGAAAAGGACGCAGCGCTTGAGCGGCGCTTCCAGCCGGTGTTGGTGCCGGAACCGACGGTCGAGCAGACCATCGTCATCCTGCGCGGCCTTCGCGACAAGCTCGAGGCACACCACCAGGTGACTTTCGCCGATGATGCGTTCGTTGCGGCAGCCGAACTGTCGGACCGCTACATTACATCGCGCTTTTTGCCCGACAAAGCCATTGACCTGATTGACCAGGCGGCGGCACGCGTGCGCATCGGCGCGACTTCGCGTCCCGCGGCCATCCAGGAGCTCGAGGCCGAAATCGCCCAGATGAAGCGCGAGCAGGATTATGCGTCCTCGCGCAAACGTTTCGATGAAGCGAAGGCTTTCGAGGCCAGCATCGGCGAAAAGCAGTCGAAACTCGACGAGCAGATGGAGGCATGGCAGCGCAAGACCGGCTCGGAGACGCTCGAAGTGACCGTGCAGTCAATCGCCGAAGTGGTGTCGCGTCTTACCGGCATTCCCGTCACGGAACTCACGCAGGAAGAGCGCCAGAAGCTGCTGGATATGGAGAAGAAGCTGCGCGAACGCGTGGTAGGCCAGGACGACGCGGTGATTGCCGTGAGCGATGCTGTACGCCTGTCACGTGCCGGACTCGGCCAGACGAACCGGCCGATCGCGACGTTCCTGTTCCTCGGACCCACGGGCGTCGGCAAGACCGAACTCGCGAAGGCGCTGGCAGAAACCGTGTTCGGCGACGAGCAGGCGGTTGTTCGTATCGACATGTCCGAGTACATGGAGCGTCACGCGGTTGCACGGTTGATCGGCGCTCCTCCGGGCTACGTCGGTTACGACGAGGGCGGGCAACTGACCGAGCGCGTCCGGCGGCGCCCTTACTGCGTGATCCTGCTTGACGAGATCGAGAAGGCGCATCCCGACGTGTACAACGTGCTGCTGCAGGTGTTCGACGACGGGCGGCTGACCGACGGCAAGGGCCGTGTGGTGGACTTCAGCAACACGATCATCATAGCGACGAGCAACCTCGGCGCGTCGATCATCATGGACAACCTAGAGAAACCTGAGGGGGACCGTCAGACCGAGAAAGCAATCCGCGAGGAATTGATGGGGGTGCTCAAGGGGCACTTCCGGCCGGAATTCCTGAACCGGATCGACGAGATCATCGTCTTCCACGGACTCTCGCGCGACAACATCCGCTCGATCGTGCAGATCCAGCTCGAACGGGTCGTGCGCACCGCCGCCGCGCAGGACATTACCCTCAAGATAGACGAATCGGTTGTCGATCACCTCGCCGATGCCGGTTACCGGCCGGAGTTCGGTGCACGCGAGTTGAAGCGCCAGATTCGTCAGGAACTGGAAACGCGGCTTGCGAAGGAGATTCTCAGCGACGCCTTGAAGTCCGGCGACAGCGTCGAGGTCAGTTACGACAAGGACAGCGGCGAAGTGAAGTTCAGCAAGAGCGAGGCGCCGCCTACGCCTAAGGCGACGGGCGCGAAGGGTAGCAACGGACGTGTGAAGAAGAAACCGTCCAAAGAGGTCAGTAGCCCCGAGGCAACGGAAAGCGCCCATTCGAAGGGATGAGGTGCGTAACCCTCTGGGAGACGCCGCTACGTCATCGCCGGCGGCGTGCGGACTCCCAGTCTGGGCGATACAGGCGCTGTGACCGCACATGTACTGTGTGTACTGTGCACGCTCGCCACGGGTCGATCTGTACCTTTCGCAGCGTATCAACCCAGCTAGACTGATTCCGTATCCACGCTTTATGCCGTGATGCGACGTAACCTCAATCCGGATGGCCATCAGGCATCCTAATAAAGGCCATGGAGTATCAAATGACCACACGACGCGAAGTTCCTGGAATCCGACCGTATGACGGACCCGCTGGGGGCTGGGGAGCGCTCCGGGCGACAGCTCAAGCCGTCCGAACCCAAATGGAAAGCATCGAGGCGCCGATCACGTTGATGCGGACCAATCAGCCCGACGGTTTCGATTGTCCGGGTTGTGCGTGGCCTGACAAGGAGCACAAGTCCACGTTCCAGTTCTGCGAGAACGGCGCCAAAGCGGTCACATGGGAAGCGACGACCAAGCGCGTGACGCCGGAGTTTTTCGAGAGCAACACGGTGTCGTCGCTGCTGCAACGGACGGATTACGAACTGGAGGATCTTGGCCGGCTGACGCATCCGCTCGTCTACGACCGCGCCACGGACAAATTCCGGGCGGTCGAATGGGAGGACGCATTTGCTCGCATTGGTGAAGTGCTGCGCGGGTTGTCCTCGCCCGACGAAGCCGAGTTCTATACCTCAGGCAGAGCGTCGAACGAGGCCGCCTACCTTTTTCAGTTGTTCGCGCGGGAATATGGCACCAACAATTTCCCGGATTGCTCGAATATGTGCCACGAGCCGACCAGCGTTGGCTTGCCCCAGTCGATCGGGATCGGCAAAGGCACGGTATCGCTGGATGATTTCGACAAGACCGAACTGATTCTCTCGATCGGCCACAACCCCGGCACGAATCACCCGCGCATGATGGGGACGCTCCACGAATGCTCGCGGCGCAACGTGCCGATCATCGTGTTCAATCCGCTGCGCGAGCGCGCGCTGGAGCGCTTCGCCGATCCGCAGAGCGTTTTCGAAATGGCGACCTTTGCGTCGACCCGAATCGCGTCGACCTATTTTCAGCTCGACGCCGGCGGAGACGCCGCCGCGCTCAAAGGCATCATGAAGGCGCTCCTGCAGATGGACGCGGAACAGGGCAACACTGTCCTGGACCACGAGTTCATTGCAACGCATACCCAAGGGTTCGACGCGTTTGCGGCCGATCTGGAAGCGACGTCATGGGACGATATCGAAAAGGCCAGTGGACTCACGCGTGAGGATATCGACGAGGTTGCGATTGCCTATGCAAAATCCAATGCGACGATTGTCACGTATGGCATGGGCGTTACCCAGCATAACAAGGGCACCGCCAATGTCCGTCTGATTGCGGATCTGTTGTTATTGCGCGGCAACATCGGCAAACCCGGCGCGGGCATCTGTCCTTTGCGCGGGCATTCCAACGTGCAGGGGAACCGCACTGTCGGTATCACCGAAAAACCGTCTGCCACCTTCCTCAAGCAGATCGAAGATGTATTCGGCTTCAAGCCGCCCGCGGCGCACGGACACGATGCCGTCCAGGCGATGCAGGCGATGATCGACGGTACGGCCAAGGCCCTGATTTGCCTGGGCGGAAACTTCGCCGTCGCGTTACCCGATTCCGAGCAGTGCTTTCCGGCAATGGGTAAGCTCGATTTGAGCGTTCATCTCGGTACCAAGCTCAATCGTTCGCACCTGCTGGTGGCAAAAGAAACGTACGTGCTGCCTGTGGTGGGGCGCACGGAACTGGATATCCAGGCGACCGGCCGGCAATCCATTACGGTCGAGGATTCCATGTCGATGGTCCACGCTTCTTCGGGCAAGCTGAAGCCCGCGTCCGAACACCTGCTATCCGAGCCGGCGATCGTCGCCGGTATTGCGAGAGCTGCGTTACCGAACAGCAAGGTGGCGTGGTCGGATCTGGTTGCCGATTACGACAAGATCCGGGACCTGATCGAACAAACCGTGCCGGGATTCGAGGCATTCAATGCCCGCATCAGGGTGCCCGGAGGATTCCGTATGCCGCTTCCTCCAACGGAACGCGTGTGGCCCACGCCGTCAGGCAAGGCGATGTTCTCGGTGTACGGCGGGGTGAAGGAAGATGCAGACGTTTTCGGCGCTGAAAATGTGCTGCGTCTCATCACGATCCGCAGCCACGACCAGTACAACACCACCATCTATGCCATGGACGATCGTTACCGTGGCGTGTTCGGCCGGCGTGACGTGCTGTTTATGAACGAAGACGATCTTGCCGCACGTGGACTCGAGCATGGCGATCTGGTCGACATTGAAACGATTTCAGCGGGCAGGCAGCGTAGCTTGAAGAAAATAACGGTAATTGCTTACAACATCGCGCCGGGTTCAGTGGCGGCATACTATCCTGAAGCCAACGTGCTGGTGCCGCTCGACTTCATCGACAAGGAGAGCGGTACGCCTTCGTACAAGTCTGTTCCGGTTCATGTTGTGCGCTCTGCAGACGCCTGACTTTGAGCGATAGCGGGTCGATCAACCGGGCGTGCGCGTCCAGTTGACCGGCCTGCCGGATAGCGGGCGTGAACGCCGTTTTACGCAAATTCTGTTGTCACCTGGAGCCATTGATCGATCATGGAAATCTTCGATGCATTCCACCTTGCGAGGCTGCAGTTTGCGTTCACCGTTTCATTTCACATTATTTTTCCCGCGATCAGTATCGGCATGGCGAGTTTCCTCGCCGTGCTGGAATGGCGTTGGCTGCTCACCGGCGATGTGGCCTACAAGGATATGTTCCAGTTCTGGTCGAAGATCTTCGCGGTCGGCTTCGGAATGGGGGTGGTCTCGGGTGTGGTGATGGCCTACGAGTTCGGCACCAACTGGAGTGGATTTTCCAGCGTGGCCGGCAACGTCACGGGGCCGCTCCTGACCTATGAGGTGCTGACGGCGTTCTTTCTCGAGGCCGGCTTTCTCGGCGTCATGCTGTTTGGCTGGCAACGCGTCAGCCCACGCGCGCACTTCTTCGCCACGCTAATGGTTGCGGTGGGCACGCTCATTTCCACGTTCTGGATTCTCGCGTCGAATAGCTTTATGCAGACGCCGCAAGGATTCGCCATCGAGCATGGTCGGATCGTACCGGTCGACTGGATGAAGGTGATTTTCAATCCGTCGTTTCCGTATCGCCTCGCGCATATGACCATTGCCGCGTTCATTGTCGCGGGCTTCATCGTTGCTGCGTGCGGTGCGTGGCATCTGTTGCAGGGCCGGCGCGACAAACCCGTCATGCGTAGTTTTTCGATGGCGCTGTGGATCCTGCTTTTCCTGACGCCGATACAGATTTTCGTTGGCGATGCGCACGGACTCAACACGCGCAAATATCAGCCGGCCAAAATCGCGGCAATCGAAGGCCTGTGGGAAACCGAGCACGGGGGCACCGCGCTCAACCTGGTCGGCCTGCCCGACATGAATGCGGAAGTGACGCGATATACGATCCAGATACCGCATCTGGGCAGCCTGATCCTGACTCACAGTTGGGATGGCGAGATTCGCGGCCTGAAAGAGTTTCCGCCGGAGGACCGTCCGTATTCGCCGATCGTGTTCTGGACTTTCCGCGTCATGGCGGGTCTCGGCATGCTGATGCTGTTGACGGCGCTGCTTGGCTTACTGCTCAGACTGCGTGGCCGTCTCTACGAGACGCGCTGGTATCAGGGTTTCGTCCTGTGCATGGGACCTTCTGGAATCGTGGCGCTATTGGCGGGGTGGATAACGACGGAGGTCGGTCGCCAACCCTGGACGGTCTACGGTGTCCTGCGTACAGCGGACTCCGTCTCGCCGGTCAGCTCCCAGCAGGTCGGCGTTTCCTTGCTGATCTTTGTGCTGGTGTATTTCCTGGTGTTCGGCATGGGCTTCTATTACATGATGAAGATGATGAAACGCGGACCGGAGGAGCACGTCGAGCGCCGCGAGTCCCGCCGGCATCCGGTCTTGCGTAATCGCCCGTTGGACGCACTGGAAGGGGAGTGACACCATGCAAATCGATCTTCCTGTTGTGTGGGCCGCGATCATCGGACTCGGCGTTTTCATCTACGTGACGCTGGACGGATTCGATCTGGGCATCGGCCTGCTGTTTCCGTTTTTCGAAGAGAAGGGCGACCGGCAAGTGATGCTCAATACCATCGCGCCCGTCTGGGACGGCAACGAGACATTCCTCGTGCTCGGCGGCGCCGGGCTTTACGGGGCGTTCCCGGTGGTCTATTCGACGCTGCTGCCGGCGAACTATCTCCCGCTGATCCTGATGGTCATCGGCCTGATCTTCCGCGGGGCGGCCTTCGAACTGCGTGCCAAGGCTGTCAGGACCCAGCACGCGTGGGACCTCGCCTTCATTGGCGGTTCCGCGCTTGCGGGGCTCTGCCAGGGCATTGTGCTGGGGTCGCTGCTGCAGGGCATCAAGATCGTCGATGGCCGCTTCGTCGGCGGCCCGTTCGACTGGCTCTCGCCGTTCAGCCTGTTCTGTGGAATCGGCGTGCTCACTACGTATGCGACGCTCGGTTGCGGCTGGCTTGTCCTGAAGACCGATGGAGAATTGCAGCGCAAGATGCGCGAGGTGATGCGGCCGCTCGTGAGCATCCTGCTCGGGGTGATGGTCGTCGTGAGTCTATGGACAGTAATCGGCTTGCCGGCGGTTGCACATCGCTGGTTTGGGAGCGGCAATCTCGGCTGGTTCCTGCCGGTGCCGATTCTTGTCGTCGCCTGTGTGTGGGGCGTCTTCCGTTCGCTTCGCCAGAAGCACGAGGCGACGCCGTTCCTTCTCACGCTCGCGCTGTGCTTTCTCGGCTACACCGGCTTGCTCATCAGTATCTGGCCGAACATCGTTCCGCCGTCGCTGACGATCTGGGAAGCCTCGTCGAGCCACTCGAGCCAGTTGTTTGCGCTGGTCGGTACGGTGATCGTGCTGCCGATCATCCTTGTCTACAACGTCATGCAGTATCGCGTGTTCCGGGGCAAGGTGCGCGAAGGGGATGCCGGTTACCACTGAGGGTGACGGCGAAGTCTGACCATTAAAAGAGCACATTATGATTGTGAGGCCAGGGCAGAACTGGTTCCGGCTGCTGTTTGTCTGGAACGGTTCCGTGTTGCAGTCGATTATTCCGCAGTTGGTTTTTATGGCGGCCGTCAGCAGTCTCGCCGTCGTGACGCAAGGGCGCATTTTCGGCGAGAAGATTCCGCTCAATACGGCGCCGTTCACATTGTTCGGACTGGCGCTCGCGATCTTCCTTGCGTTCCGCAACAACGCAAGTTACGAGCGTTTCAATGAGGCGCGCCATCTCTGGGGCAGTATCCTGATCTCGGCGCGCGCGCTGACTTCACAGATGCTGTGTTACGTCCCGCGGGGCGATCACAACGTTCAAATAGCCCATACGCTGATTGCCGCTGTGTACGCGTTGAAACATCAACTGCGCGGGACCGACCCGACTTCCGATCTCGTTCGCTTTCTCGGACGCACGCGAACCGAGGCATTGCAGCACACCTGCTACAAACCGACCGCGCTGCTCAATGAGCTTCGTCGCGACTTTGCCGATCTGCAGGTTCGGGCCTTGATGTCGGATACCCAGCTCTGGATGTTGGACGCGCAGATCAACGAATTGGGAAGAACCGTGGGAGGCTGCGAACGGATCGCCTCCACGCCCATTCCATTTGCCTACAGTGTGTTGCTGCATCGCACCGTCTACGCCTATTGCGTTTTGCTGCCGTTCGGTCTGGTCGATTCGACGGAGTTCTTCACACCGCTTCTTTGCGTTTTCATTTCCTATACGCTCATTGCGCTTGAAGCGATCGCTAGCGAAGTCGCCGAGCCTTTTACAGTCGCGCCGAATGCGCTGGCGCTTGATGCCATGACCCGCAACATCGAACGATCGATTCTTGAACTGTGTGGCTGTGAACTTCCCGAGGAGGTGGTACCGGTGCGCGCGTACCAACTGACTTAAGGTGCGTTCTTCGACACATCCGGTCAGCCTGCCCGGCAGGATAGTGCGTCAGCCTCGCCGTCGCACCCGATACGGCGCACGAACTGTACTCCTGAAATTCGGCACAGACTGTGCGTCCCGCAGGCAGGGCCGACGCACTATCCTGCCAGCAGGTCATTGACGGACCGGCGGCTGTCCCGGTCAGACAGATCGACTGCCGCCACGCCCTTGCTCCGTTTGCCGCCGCCCACCTTCGGATAGATCGTGAACATCGTCCACCAATCCATATTCGCTGGTACAGCATCCCCTGATGGCGTATCCGCCGGCGCTGTCACGACCACGCTCGACACGCTCGATCGTCCGCTGCGGGATCTACGTCTGTCCGTCATCGATCAATGCAATTTCCGCTGTACGTACTGCATGCCGCGGGAGACCTTCGGCGCAGACTACCGGTTCCTGCCTTCGTCGGAACGCCTGTCGTTCGAACAGATGCTCAAGCTCGCGAAAGCGTTCGCGCTGCTCGGGGTGGAGAAGATCCGCATCACGGGCGGCGAGCCGCTCCTGCGGCGTGGACTCGAATCCCTGATCGAGCAACTCGCGAAACTGACCACACCCGGCGGTAAACCGCTGGAGCTCGCGCTGACGACAAACGGCTCCCTGCTTGCAGCAAAGGCGCGTTCGTTGCGCGACGCCGGCCTCGGTCGCGTGACGGTGAGCCTCGACGCCGTGGACGAAGCCGTATTCCGCCGGATGAGTGACGTCGACATGCCTGTGTCGCGAATCCTGGACGGGATCGAGGCCGCGCGTGCGGTGGGACTCGACCCGGTCAAGGTCAACGTCGTGATCGAGCGAGGCGCCAACGACAGCCAGATCCTGCCGCTCGTGCGGCTGTTCAAGGGCACCGGCGTGGCGGTGCGCTTCATCGAATTTATGGACGTTGGCGGCGCGGGCGGCTGGTCGAACACGAAGGTGATCACGGCGCGCGAGACGCGCAACATCGTCGAATCGGCGTTTCCTCTCGTCCCCGTCGTCGTTCGCGAACAGACGGGCACCGCGGTCAACTATCGCCATGCCGACGGCACAGGGGAAGTCGGCTTCATCGCGAGCGTGTCCCAACCGTTCTGCGGCTCGTGTTCGCGCGCTCGCGTATCGGCCGACGGTCAACTTTATTCATGTCTTTTCGCCACACATGGCACGGACCTCAGGCCCTGGCTCACTGAGGCCGCTTCAGTCGAGCAGCTGGCTGGGGTCGTCCGCAGCCGGTGGATCCAGCGCGACGATCGCTACTCCGAGCTTCGCTCGACACCGCGCAGGCCAGGATCGGGGAAAGCCTATCCCACCGTCCGCATGTCGTTGGTTGGCGGTTGACGCCAGGCGAGTCCTTGCGAAGCAGACACAGACCGGAGTTCTGCCATGACCACACCGTCGCCCAGCGATCGCGCACAGCCTGACGCGGCGCATGCCGGCAAGCGTGCAATCGATCCAGCGCTTGTGCAGGCCACCATCGCGTCGGGCTTCGAAGTACGGGTCCAGCTTCAGCCGATCGATATCCAGTCGGAAATCATGCCGGTCACGCGCAATCCCAACGTGGGCGCCATCGTGAACTTCCTCGGCGTGGTGCGTCATTGCGGTGATTTCGACGACTTAGTCGCACTCGAGATCGAGCACTATCCGGGGATGACCGAGCAGTCGTTCAGCAGCATCGTCGAAGAAGCTATCGCACGATGGCACCTGGAGGCGGTGAAGATCGTGCATCGGGTGGGCCGCGTCGCGCTTGGCGAGGCGGTGGTGCTCGTCGTGGTCGCCGCGCCGCATCGCAGGGCGGCATTCGACGCGTGCGAATTCCTGATGGACTTCCTGAAAGCCCATGCACCGCTGTGGAAGAAGGAAATCCGCCGTGACGGCGAAGTCAGATGGGTCGAAGCCAAGACCCGCGACGAACAGTCGATGCTGCGGTGGGGGTGATGCGCGATTCGCTCACAACGTGCGCCCACATCGTGCCGGCAACAGGAACAGACGAATGAAACTCACCATCAGATATTTTGCTAGCGTTCGTGAACAACTCGGCATCTCGCAGGAGATTGTGCACATTGACGCGCCCGAGCTCCCCGTTGATTGCTTGCGGCTCAGACTCGCGTCGAGAGACGCGCGGATGGCCGAGGCACTGCGCGCGAGCCGGCCGCTCCGCACAGCCGTCAATCACGAGATAGTCGCCGACACGTTTGTCGTGCGCGAGGACAGCGAAATCGCGTTCTTTCCGCCGGTCACGGGGGGCTGAGGCTCCCCCCCTCAAGATCCAGATCGGGCCGCGCGGAGTTCACCCGTGCCCCACACGCGCTAAGGTCGTGGCCAGCGTATCAGCGTGCCGCTACCGGGCGCACATCGCGACGAGCTTGCCCACAGTAATCACCGCCTGTTCGATCTCGCTTGACCAGGGGCTGCTGTAATTGAGGCGGATGAAGTTCCGATAGGTCGTCTCCGAGACCGAGAACATGTAGCCCGGTCCGATGGTGATACCTTGATCGAGCGCGAGGTTATAAAGCCGCATCGCGTCGACCTTGGGCGGCAGTTCGATCCACAGCACGTATCCGCCCGCGGGATTGGACATGCGGGTGCCTTCAGGAAAGAAACGCGAGACGGTCGCCTTCATCAGATTGGCCTGTTGCGCATACGCTCTGCGCACCCTTCGCAGGTGATGCTCGTAGCCATCGCGCTCGAGGAATTCCGCAATCGCCATTTGCGGAATCGACGGCGAGGTCAGCGTATTCAGGAACTTGAGTTTCTCCACCTGATCGCGATATCGTCCCGGCAGCGCCCAACCAATCCGGTAGGCTGCCGTGAGAGTCTTCGAGAACGACCCGCAGTGCAGCACCAGCCCCTTCGTGTCGAAGGACTTCAACGTGCTGGGGTGCGTGTTGTCATAGTGAAGCTCGTTGTAGACACCATTCTCGATGACCGGAATGTCCCGCTTCGTCAGGAATTCCACGAGTTCGCGCTTGCGTTCATCGGGCATCAGAAAACCCAGCGGGTTCTGGAAGTTCGGCATGACCATACAGGCCGTGATGGTCTGCGACTCCACGATGGCGGCGAGCGCTTCAATATCGATGCCGTGCTCCGGATGCGTCGACACTTCGATCGCTTTCATGCCCATCCGTTCGATCGCGTGGAGCATCGCGTAGAACGTCGGTGACTCGACCGCGATCACGTCGCCGGGCTTCGCGACCGCCTGCAGGCACAGATTGATCGCCTCAGTTGCGCCGACCGTGATGATGATCTCGTTCGGATCGACGGCCATGCCGTTCTCGAGGTAGCGTCGCGCGATCTGGCGCACAAGGGCCGCATTGCCGGGTGGCAGCGCGTCGGTCACGCCCCAGCGCGTCTTGCCGCGTCCCGCGTCGTAAGCGTAGCGGTTGAGCCTTTCGAAGGGAAAGAGGCCAGGGTCGGGGTAGGGCGAACCGAGCGGCACGGCATCGTCGACACCGATCGAGCGCAAGGTTGACAGCACCAGCCGGCTGACGTCGACCGGCGACGAGATCGGAATCGGCTTCGATGGCCTGAGTTCGAGCGTTTTCCGTTCGCCCCCGTCGCCCCGGAAGTTGACGAAATAGCCCGACTGAGGCCTCGCCGTCAGCAAGCCACGGCTTTCGAGCAGCAAATAGGCGCGGATGACGGTTGTCACGCTGAGCCGATGCTGCTGGCTGGTCTGCCGTACCGATGGGAGGCGTTCGCCATGCCCGTACACGCCTTGCCGGATCAGCTTCTCGATGTCATCTGCCAGCTTCTCGTAGAGATTCATCGGATGATTCCCTTAGCGTTCCGCAGCGGCACGTTGCATCGACCTCTCCCCTGGCTTGCACGCGCTCGCCTCGCCATGCCGCCGCCCGGTGCAAGGAGCGTAGCAGAACTGTACTGACCCGAGTCGGCCCGATGTGTGCACTCTGCGACTGATGGCCCAGCCTTAACCTGTTCTCCATCGAATGCGCATTGCCAGATCGCCCCGCAGGGGCTTGCCGATGCGTAAAAACTGGTTCGAATGACGCGAGATCGGTACAAAGGGAGGTTGGGCACTATGAATCTGCTAGAAGCCATGCGGATTTACGTCAGGGTGGTTGAGCGCGAGAGTATTTCCGGCGCGGCACGGGACCTCAATATCGGGCAGCCGGCCACAAGCGAACGTATCGAGCGGCTGGAGAAATACCTCGGCTGCCGGCTCCTGCTCCGTAGCGCACGCGCTTTCAATTGCACGCCCGAAGGCGTCACGTTCTACGAGCGTAGCAAAGCGATTCTGCTCGCCGTGGAGCAGGCGGTCGCTGAAGTGTCGAACGACGCGCAGGATCTCAAGGGAACGATTCGCATCGCGGCACCTCATTGCTTTGGCGAGACGGTCGTGCCGGAAGCGTTGACGCTGGTGCGCGCAGCCTATCCGCAACTGGATCTGGAACTGGTCCTGAACGACCGGATCGTCGACCTGGTGACGGAAGGCGTCGATATTTCGTTTCGTCTTGGGCAACTTGGGGAAGGGGCATTCATTGCCCGTCAACTGGGGCAGATTGGGCGTGTTCTCGTCGCCGCGCCAGGCTACTTGCGTCAGCATGGTTCGATCACCGAGCCGTCTGAACTGGTCAAGCACCCGTTCATTCGGGTTCAGGGTATGTTCGGCACGGAACAGTTGCCGCTCAGGCACATGGCGACTGTCGTGGAGAGCGCGCCGATCCGTACCGCAATCAAGACCAGTCATTGGCGGCCCATGTATGAAATGATTCTGTCGGGTGCCGGCATCGGGGTACTGGAAGAACCGGCATGCGTCGACGCGCTTGCAGAGGGCAGGCTCGTGCGCATACTGCCGGAATTCGAGGTGCTGCCCTTCGATCTGAATGTACTGATTCAGGCGCAACGTCCAGTGCCGCCACGGGTACGGATGATGGTGACGATGTTGAGAAAGTGCACGTCGGAAATCCTGGAGAGGGTGCAGGTCGACTGCGGCGAAGTGACGAGTCGCTTTGAAGTACTTCCCGACGATGATGTGTCTGCACTTCTAACACCATCGTTGCGGGCCTGAACACGCAACGATGGCTGAGGCTGGGAGATCTGGCAACCCCCAGCAACCGATAGCAGGAATCGGAAGGCGCTTACTCTGCCTGCGTCAACGACACCGACGCTTCGCTCGTCAGCATCAGGAATGTCAGCGTCTCGCACAGATAGAGGCGCACTACGGTGTCGGTATGGCTCACGTATCCGATCGACAGCTCTTCGCCGAGATGTAACTCGAAGTCGCCGCCGCGCGTGGATAGCACGCTACCGCCCGCAAGCGCGGGTGCCCAGATGATGTCGCCATTCACGATCCGCTTGATGTGATCGATCACCGGATAGCCCTGATCGCGCGCCTCGCCGAGCGCTGTATATGCGTCGGCGCCGAGCAACACGGAATAGGGCCCGTCGACGCCCGCAAGCCGCAGTTCTTCGAGCGCGTTGCTGATCGTGTTCGGATAATCGCTGATGTCGGCCGGCAGCGCGAGCGCCGGATTCGACGAGCCTTCGCGAAGCCCACCTATGCCCGCAGCCTTATATCCATCGAAAATCGCACGGTCTTCGGCATAGGCGAGCTGCTTGGCTGCTTCCTTCGCAGGCTGCCAGTCGGCATCTTTCGCGCCGCGCACGACGCTGTCGATCGCTTCGCGCTGTAGCTCGAACGGCACGGTCAACTGCACGAGGCTCTTTACCTCAGCCAGTTTCGCCAAGACGCCCTGCTGCGGCGCGGCGATCGCGACCTGATGCCCCGTGCCGACGCCGGACAGTTCGGTTCCGCCGGGACCCTTGACGTCGACCACACGACGGCCGGCGACGCTGCGCTTGAACGTGCGAGCCACTTCGTCTTCGAGCTGCGACCAGGCGGCACGGGAGATGGGGGCAAGCTCGCGATGCAGATTATTCATGTTGAGAGATTCCCTTGAGAGAGCCAATATTCAGCGAGCCGTCGTGATGCGGCTCGGCGGATGAAGACGGTTCGGGTCGTTGCTCGACTGCGCCGGCAGCCGCTTGCGGATCGCAATCTGCGAGCGCCTCGAGCAAGGTGGCCGACGGGATGAAGAAGAGGTTGCCCGTGACCGCGCGGCTGTAGTCGAGCAGCCGGTCGTAGTTGCCCGGCGGCCGCCCGACGAACATGTTCTCCATCATCTGCTCGATAGGCTCGGGCGAACGCGCATAACCGATAAAGTAGGTGCCGAACTCTCCCATGCCGGGACGGCCGAACGGCATGTTGTCGCGGAGGATTTTCACTTCCTCGCCGTTCTCGGTGAGCGTGGTGAGCGAGCTGTGTGAACACGACGGTTTGACCGCTTCGTCGAGTTCGATGTCGGCCAGTTTCGTGCGGCCGATAATGCGCTCCTGGGTCTCGACGGAAAGCGCGTTCCAGCCGGTCATGTCGTGCAGGTACTTCTGCACGATGACATAACTGCCTGCCTCGAACTCCGGGTCCTCATCACCGATGCGGGTGAAATCGACGGCCTCACGACCCGCCGGATTCTCGGTGCCGTCGACGAAGCCCACCATGCTGCGCAGATCGAAGTTGCGAAAACCGTGTACTTCGTCGATGACCGAGACTGCCGTACCGAGCCGTCCTGTCAGTTGCGTGGCGAGCTCGAAGCAGAGATCCATCTGATCTGCGCGGATGTGCAGCAGGATGTCCCCCGGCGTACTCACGGCGCGGCGTTCGCCTGCGCCGAATTCGCGGAACGGATGCAGGCTCGCCGGGCGTGGGGCACCGAACAACGTGTCCCACACGTCGGAGCCGAAGCCGACAACGCACGACAGGTTGCCGGAGGGGACGCGCTTGCCGACCGAGCGTACCAGGGCGGCAACGTCCCCGCACCACGCGCGCACCTGTTCAGCGGGCTCCTGGCCTGCTGCGAGGGTCGCGACGATGAAGATCGCGCTACGTGTGATGTCATTACAGACGGCTTGCGATTCTGGGGTGTCTTTGGGCATCGGATTGAATATTGATGAACCGTTATTGATTCCGGGAATGGAGCGAATGTCTTTCCGCCTTCGTGATCATCTGTCTAAGGCACGCGCAAATTTTTCGTGCGGATGATTGAAGCATGTGTGCTGCTTCTGCAGCCGCCGCCAGCACAGGTTAAGCGTTGCTTCGTCATCAGGAGGTGCGCAGATATACGTGACATTGTCGATGTTCAACTATGCGTCCAGAGATGTTATACCGCTCAGGCACTTTATGGAAACAATGCAAAGGATCTGGGTGAGTCCGAACGCGGCTTCCCTAAGCCAGACGGGCGACCCGATTGCGCTTTGCATGCTCGCGGGCCGGTAAGTATCAAACGCGGCGTCAGTCGAGATCATGTGCCGATAAAGTTCGACATTGTTTTGTCGTAAATCTCTGCTTCTCATTCGATACTTCATATCGGACCTGACGGCCTTTTATTCTCCTGTCATATCGTTACCATCCGTTCAGGCCTGTCTTTCGCAGCAAGAAAGGCGGCGCCAAATAATTCGCATTGCGAATGGAGGTAGCGTGCGGTGAATCTGTTCGAAGCCATGCGCATCTACGTCAGGGTGGTTGAGCGTGGGAGTATCTCCGGCGCGGCTCGGGACCTCAATATCGGGCAGCCGGCCGCAAGCGAACGCATCGAGCGGCTGGAGAAGTACCTTGGCTGCCGGCTCCTGCTCCGTAGTGCACGCGCTTTCAATCGCACGCCCGAAGGCGTCACCTTCTACGACTGTAGCAAGAGGATTCTGCACGCCGTGGAACAGGCGGTCGCTGAAGTGTCGAGCGACGAGCAGGGTCTCAAGGGAACGATTCGCGTCGCGGCGCCCCACTGCTTTGGCGAGACGATCGTACCCGAGGCGTTGACGCTGGTGCGGGCAAGCTATCCACAGCTGGATCTGGAACTGGTCCTGAACGACCGGATCGTCGACCTCGTGACGGAGGGCGTCGACATTTCGTTTCGTCTTGGGCAACTTGGGGAAGGGGCATTCATTGCCCGTCAACTGGGGCAGGTCGGGCGCGTTCTTGTTGCCGCGCCAGGCTATCTCAGCCAGCACGGTCCGATCACCGAGCCGTCTGAGCTGGTCAAGCACCCGTTCATTCGGGTTCAGGGCATGTTCGGCACCGACCAGTTGCCGCTCAGGCACATGGCGACCGTTGTGGAGAGCGCGCCGATCCGTACCGCAATCAAGACCAGTCATTGGCGGCCCATGTATGAAATGATTCTCGCGGGTGCCGGCATCGGAGTGCTGGAAGAGCCGGCGTGCGTCGATGCGCTCGCAGCGGGCAAGCTGGTCCGAATCCTGCCGGCTTTCGACGTGCCGCCATTCGAACTGAATCTCCTGAGTCAGACACAACGCCAGATACCCATGCGGGTACAACTGATTGTGACGATGCTAAACCATTGCACGCCGGAAATCCTCGGTAGAGCGCGCGCTGAGGTCAAGGCCCAGTTCGACCGATACCATGAATCGGAAACAAACAAATGGCACGCGATGCGAAAGTCACTATCTTTGATAGACAACGTTGGCGAGTCAAGGAGCTATCAAATGGCACAACAGTTGATCGTCGCGGTTTTCGACAGTGTGGACGTCGCCGAAAGAGCCGGTCGGGATTTCAGGAATTTTGAGGAAAAAGACCTTGGTTTCAAAATCGAGAGCGGCGTGCTGGTTCAAAAGGACGCCACGGGTAAGCTGATCCTGCTCGACAAGCAAACCCGGCCGTTTTGGGGCACAGTGATCGGTGCGCTGACGGGCGGTTTGATCGGAATGCTTGGCGGACCGGCAGGGGCGCTACTTGGCTTCACGATAGGGGCGAGCGGTGGACTGGCTGAACATGCGATCAAGGACACGTTCGACGACGATCTGGTCGCATCGATATCCGGCAAACTGACCCCTGGCCACGTGGCATTCATCCTCGAGGCGCAGGAGGCGTCACCGTTTGAAGTCGACAATATCGTGCTCGGTTACGGCGGGAGTGTGTTTCGCAAACCACTTGCCTGACCGGGTGCAATCTTCAGGAGTAACCGGACATGGCCGTATCTACCGACGAAGCTATCACCCGTGAAGCGATTGAAGGGCTCTATCGCGCCTTCGAGCAGAAAAGCGTCGCGTTGTTACGAAAGGTCGTTACCCCTGATTGGGAATATATTCCCGAGCCCGTTGGGGCGGCGCCAGGGCCTGACCAGATGGTTCAAATATTCGCGAACATCGCCACAGCGCTGCCGGATATGAAAATCACCATTCTCGACGTGTTGATTCATGGGGACCGGGTGGGCGTTCGCGCAGAGATCACAGGCACGCAAACCGGGACACTACTGGGCATTGCTGCAAGTTCCAAACACATCAGTTTCGCGATTCACTCTTTCCATCAGATGCGCGGAAATTTGATTGCGAAGACGTGGCATCTCGAAGACTGGCTATCGGTGTTCCGGCAGCTCGGACAGTTACCACCAACGCTTGAGTAATCTTCAGTTGCGCGAGGACGGACGCATAAGCGCTGGGGAAGGTACCGATGCTAGTGATGCATGGCTGCAGCGACGAGAAGATGAAACGGAAGCACGAGTAGTGCCGTCCCGCCGACGCCAAGCAGCCACAATGCAACGAACCACAGCAGGCCGTGGCGAGGCGTCTTACGGGTATCACGGCTTACCTGTGACATGGCATTGCTCCTGTCAGCTAGTGCTCTATTTGCCTGATTCATTCTAGGTGAATGGACTGGCCGAATCCATCTAAAAGCAAACGAGCGAGGCGCGCCGAAGGATTGACCTTCGCCGCGCCTCGCTCCGCTTTGGATGTCTGGGCGTTTGGATGCGTTATCCGTTTCTGACGCTTCAGAACCGGTGCTGAATGCCCGCCGTGACACCCGCTTGCGTATCCGCCGCGCCAGTCAGATCACGCGACAGGCTGACCGCGTTGTCATGCTTGGCCATCGCATAACCGCCCGCCATATACAGCACCGTCCGCTTCGACAATGCGTACTGCGCTCGCAGCGAGAACAGCGTCGGATCGGCGTCGCTCGCGTCCTTGATGTCCTGATGGTAGACCGCGGCAAACAGCGAGAAGAACGGCGTCACATCGTATTGACCACCGACCCAGTACATATCGCTGCGCAAGGTCGGCGCGGCGGTGTGGAAGGTGCGCCGATAGTTGCGATAGCCGGCCATCGCCTTCACCGTGCCGAAGTCGTAGCTCAAGCCGGCGTGGATGCCTTGAATGTAGTTGGTGGTATCCGCGGGCGTCACGCTGTCGTTCGCGCCGTTCTGCCGGTCGAAGGTGGCGACGACGGCAAACGGGCCGTTCTCATAGCCGAGACCGAAGTCGTACTTGGAACTCGACTTCATGCTGCCCGGCACGTTGCCGAAGCCGTACATGGCGCCGAACTTGAACCCGGCGTACGTGCCGTCATAGCGCGCGGCGTTGGCCGAACGCGAGAACAAACCGTCCTTACGACCACCGGTAGCGGTGGATGACGTCGCCCACGAGTAGTTCGGCGCGTAACCCATCGGGTCGAACTGCAGCATGTAGTCGTAGGTGGTCGTGAAATTGCGGCCGAGCGTGATTTGCCCGAAGCGGTTTTTCAGGCCGATCGTGGCGCGGCGGTCGAAGATTGCGCCGGGGCCGTCGTCGAACTGACCGTTCGCGACGTTGATACCGCTCTCCAACTGGAAGACCGCCTTCAGTCCACCGCCTAGATCCTCGACGCCACGCAGGCCCCAGCGCGAGGTGTTCTTGCCGCCAGAAACGAGGCGCGCGGCGCCGCCGTCCTTGCTGGCGTGATTCACGTATTCGACGCCGGCATCGACGATCCCGTACAAGGTCACGCTCGATTGCGCATGGGCCGTTGCTGTCAATCCGGCGAGGCCGGCGCACGTCACGCCGAGGGTCGCCTTTGTCATGCTCCACTTCATCAACAGTCTCCTGTGCTTGGTTTATTCACTTCGGTTGGGGATACGGTGTTCAACTCACTTCAGCTCGCCTGCGCGAACGCCCAGCAGTCGTTGGAGGGGAATTCGATCCAGTGACGCCCGGCCGCGCGCGGCACATGGCCGAAGGCGCGCAGGCGCAGATCGCCGCAATGGAACAGGTATTCCCAGCGGTCGCCGAGATACATCGACGTGATGAGCTCCGCCTCGAGGCGATTCGCGCCTGGACCATCGGCGACCTGCACGCGTTCGAGGCGAATCACGGCCTGCGCGTTTTGTCCGGTGGTGAGCGCTTCGCGCGCATGGGCTTGCAATTGCCAGCCGTCGCCGGTCAGCGTCACGCGCTCGCCGTCGACCGCGGCAACGCGCGCGTCGATGCGGTTATTGCTGCCCATGAATTCGGCGGTATAGAGCGAGCGGGGCGCGCCATACAGTTCGGCGGGCGTACCTTCCTGTTCGATGCGGCCGTTGCGCAGTAGCAGGATGCGGTCCGACATTGCCATCGCTTCGGTCTGGTCGTGCGTGACGCACAATGCGGACAGGCCGAGCGATACGATCAGCTCGCGCAGCCAGGCGCGCGCTTCTTCACGCAGCTTGGCGTCCAGATTCGACAGCGGTTCGTCGAGCAGAATGACGGGCGGGTTGTAGACCAGCGCCCGCGCAATCGCCACACGCTGTTGCTGGCCGCCGGAAAGCTGGTACGGATAACGCGCGGCGAGGTGGCCGAGGCCGAGTTGATCGAGTGCAGCCTGCACGCGTTTTTTTTGCTCAGCGCTCGATACGCGCCGCAACTTCAATCCATAGCCGACGTTGTCCGCCACCGTGCGATGCGGCCACAGCGCGTACGACTGAAACACCAGCCCAAGTGAGCGTTGTTCGACCGGCAGATCGACTTTGGAAGCACCGTCGAAAAACACCTTGCCGTCCAGTTCGATACGGCCCGAGGAGGGCTGCTCCAGCCCCGCGACCGCGCGCAGCAGGGTGGTCTTGCCGCTGCCCGATGCGCCCAGTAGGCACACCACTTCGCCGGGGTTAAGTTCGAACGACACGCCTTTCAGGATCGGGTTGTCGCCATAGCTGAGAAACAGGTTGTCGACCGAGAGCTTATCCATGCAATTTCACTCCGAAGCGCAGGGCGACGCCGAGTCCGACGCCGACCATCGCGATGTTGATGACAGAAAGCGCCGCGACCTGATCGACCGCGCCGGTCGCCCACAGCGATACCAGTAGCGCGCCGATCACTTCCGTGCCGGGCGAGAGCAGATAGACCGCGGTCGAGTATTCGCGCTCGAAGATCATGAAGATCAGGAGCCATGCCGCGAGCAAACCGAAACGCACAAGCGGCAGCGTCACATCGAGACTGACGCGTGCCCGCGTGCCGCCGACGCTGCGTCCCGCTTCTTCGAGTTCGGGGCCGACTTGCAGCAGCGCGCTTTGAATCAGGCGCATGCCGTACGCGAGCCACACGACCGTGTACGCGATCCAGATGCTCCACATGGAGTTCTTCAGTTCCTTCAGGCCGGGCACGAAGAGGAAGATCCACAGGAACGCGAGACCGGCGAGCAGGCCGGGCACGGCGCGCGGCAGCAGCACGAGGTAGTCGAGCAGGCGCGTGGCCCAGTCGTTGCGGCGATGGCCGGCAAATGCGACCAGCGAATAGAAGCCCACTGCAAGCGCGCCACCGATCACACCGATGCCCAGCGTATTGAGAATTGCGCGGACCAGGTTGTCCTGTTCGAACAGTTCGGTGAAGTTGGCGAGCGTCAGCACTTCGGCGAGGTTCACGCCTTCGCCCCAGTTGGTGACGAACGCGCGCAGCGTGATGCCGGAGAGCGGCACGAACACCGTGAGCAGTAGCCACAGCGCGACGATCGCCAGCGCAACCCAACGCCATGCGCCGAGCGGCAGCACGGTCTGACGCCCCGCCTTACCCTTGACCGTGACGAAGCGGTTCGCGCTCTTCAGCAAGCGTCGTTGCAGCAGCACGAGTGGGAAGGTGATCGCGACGATGCACACGGCGACCGCGGCCATCAGGTGATACGAGGGCACGCCGAGCTTGTTGGTGAGCTTGTACAGATACGTCGCCAGCACGAGGTGACCTTCGGGGTCGCCGAGTACGAGCGGCAGGCCGAACACTTCGAAGCCGAGGAAGAACACCAGCACGCCAGCGAACAGCAGGGCGGGCAACGTCATCGGCAGACTGACGTCGAGCGCGACACGGAACGGCCGCGCACCGGCGACGCGCGCCGCTTCTTCGACATCCGAGCCGAGATTGCGCAGTGCCGCCGACGAATACAGGTACACGTGCGGCACGTGTGTGAGTCCAACGATCACCGTGATGGCGAGAATCGAGTACACGCTCCATGGCGCCTCGGCGGTGCCGAACAGTTCCTTCCACCAGACTGAATAGAAGCCGACCGGACCGGCCGCGACGACATAGCCGAATGCGAGCACCATCGGCGAAACGAATACGGGGGTGAGCAGCAGCGGTTCGAGCCAGCGGCGGCCGGGCAGGTCCGTGCGTACCATCAGGAACGCAAGAATGCCGCCGAGCGGGATCGAGATGAACAGCATCCCGGCCGCGATGATGAAAGAGTTCTTCAGCGCGGACCAGAAGTCGGGGTCGCTGAAAATGAATTCGAAGCCGGCGAGACCGAGCGTACGTTTGGCGTCGAAGAACGGCGCGTTCAGCACGCTCTGGAACAGAATGAAGCCGAGCGGCAGCGCCACCGCGACGGTCAGCACCGCGATGACGAGCCAGCGCAGCAGCCCCGCAAACGGCTGCAGACCGCCGCGCGGCAGCGCGCCTATCGTGCCGCCGTCGGCCGCGAGAGGTGGGGCATCGCGGTGTCCGGTTGCGCTAGTGGAAAGCATGAGTGTCCCCCTGCAGCGTGAAAGCCGCATATCGACAGGTAATGAAGGAAGGCGCGGCGTCCGCGCGTTTCAGCGTGGACGCCGTCAGGTCAGCCGAGGCTTAGCGCTTGATCGACTGTTGCCATTGCTTGAGGAATTCAAGCCGCTTGGACTGGTCGAGATACACCAGCAGGCCGGAGCCGATCGGGATCGGCTTGAGCGAGTCGCCGAGTTGTTTCGTGAGTCCCGCCATCGACGTTTCGCCTTCGACGTCCGCGCGAATCGAGAACAGGCTCGCCTGGTTCGCGAGCAAGGTCTGACCGCGTTGCGACAGCAGGTAATCGACCCAGAGCTTCGCGGCGTTCGGGCTTTGCGCCTTCTTCGAAATCGTCACGAGGCGGCTCACCACCAGCGTGTAGTCCTTCGGATAGACGTAGCCGATCGACGGGTCTTTCTTCGCCTTGGTAAGCGCGTAGGAGCCGAGAATGTTGTAGCCGATCAGGTTTTCACCCGAGGAAATACGCTCCATCATCGCGCCGGTACTCGATTGCAGTTTCGGGCCGGTTGCGCCCATTGCTTTCACGAGGTCCCACGTGACTTGCGGATTGACGCGCGCGTCTTGCGTCAGATAGTTGAAGCCGACGCCGGATTTTTCGATGTCGTAAGTCGTGACCTTGCCCTTGAACTGATCGGGCTTGCTTTGGAGCAGCTTGATCAGATCGGCGCGGGTTTGTGGCACTTCGCTTGGCGGCATAAGGCGCTTGTTGTAGACGATCGCAAGCGGCTCGTACGTGGTGCCATACGCCTGCTTCTGGTACTGCGCCCATTGCGGCAACTGCTTCGCTTCTGGCGATTCGTAACTCGCCATCAGACCGTCGTTGACGAGCTTGACCTGCAGGTCCATTGCCGAGCTCCACAGCACGTCGGCGCTGGTGCTGCTGGCCGCGTTTTCGCTGATGTAGCGGTTGTATAGCTCGGTGCTGTTCATGTCGTTGTATTCGACCTTGATGCCATACAAGCTTTCAAAATCCTTGATGAGCGGGCGCACGAGAGCGGTGTCCGTGACCGAATACACGATCAGCTTGCCTTCCTTCTTTGCCCCGTCGACGGTGGCCTGATAGTCGCTGGGATAACCGGCCGGAAAGGCCGCCCATGCTGAGTTTGCGGCGAATGCAACGGCTACGGCGAGATACTTCAAAGAGATTTGCACGTCTTCCTCCAGAAAACATTGTGTTTGTTTTGTGTAGGCGAATGGTAAGAGACGCGTGCTTTCTGAATGCTTTCAGTTTTCGAGGAAAATGCGTCACAATGGTCGAATTCGACTCATGGATTTCCCTGGGATTCTGTTTATGCGTGTGCTGCTCGTCGAAGACAATCCAATCCTTTCCCGCTCGCTAACCGATGCGCTGACCAGCGCGAAACTCACCGTCGATTGCATGCACGACGGCGAGTCCGCCGACCATGTTTTGCGCACGCAGGACTACGCGCTGGTGATTCTCGATATCGGGTTGCCGAAGCTCGACGGCCTCGAAGTGCTGCGTCGTCTGCGCGCGCGGCGTAACGCGGTGCCGGTGTTGATGCTGACCGCGCATGGTTCGGTGGAAGAGCGCGTGCGCGGGCTCGATCTCGGCGCCGACGATTACCTCGCCAAGCCCTTTGCGCTCACCGAACTCGAAGCGCGTGCGAGGGCGCTGCTGCGCCGCAGTCACGGCCAGGAACCGCTGCATGCGCAATGCGGCACGCTGCTTTACGACAGCGTCGATCGCGGCTTCACGCTCGACGGCGAGCCGCTCGCATTGACCCCGCGCGAACGTTCGGTGCTCGAGGTGCTGATCCTGCGCAACGGCCGTGCGATCAACAAGGACACGCTCTCGGAGAAAATCTTCGGGCTCGATGAATCGGTGAATGCCGATGCTATCGAGATCTACGTGCATCGCTTGCGCAAGAAACTCGAGCGCAGTTCGGTCGGCATCGTGACGCTCCGTGGGCTTGGCTATCTGCTGGAAGCGAAAGACGCATGACGCGGCCGAATCTGCGCGTTCGCGTCGCGCTCTGGTTGTTGCTGCCGCTGCTTCTGCTGCTCGCCTTCGATGCATGGCTCACGTATCAACGCGCAATGAACGCGGCGCATGCGGCCTTCGATCGCACGTTGGAGTTTTCGCTGCGTTCGATACGCGACGGTATCCGTTTGCGCGACGCCCAGATCGAAGTCGATCTGCCGTATCTCGCGCTGGAGATGTTCGAATCCAATGGCGGCGGCAACATCTACTACCAAATTCGCGAAGAGGGTGGCCGGGTGGTGACCGGCTATCCGGATCTGCCGTCCGGCACGAAGGCGCTTGCCGAGCCCTACAGTGTGCAGTTTTATGACGACGTGTTTCGTGGGCGTCCGCTGCGCATCGCCATGCTGAGATTGCCGGTCCACGACGTGCCGTCAGCGCAGACGCGTGTGGTGCTGGTGCGGGTCGGCGAAACGATCGAGCAGCGCCAGGCGTTGGCGCGCGAGATTCTGATCGGCTCACTGCAACAGGAATTCCTGCTGGTGGTGCTCGCGCTAGGCATCGTGTGGCTGGGGGTGGCGCGCGGCTTGCGGCCGCTGAACCGCCTGTCGGCCAAAGTCGCTGCGCGTGCCGAGGACGATCCTACGCCGCTCGATACGGTGGGCCTGCCGAGTGAAGTCGCGCCGCTGGTCGATTCGATCAATCAGTACATCGGCCGCACACGGTTGATGCAGTTGTCGCGCCGGCGATTCTTTAACGACGCCGCGCATCAGTTGAAAACGCCGCTTGCGGTCATTCAGGCGGAGTCGGAGCTGGCGTTGCGTGATATCGATGGTGGTGATGAGCCCTCGAACGGTAATGGCCGGCAAGGCGTGCATTTGCGGCGGCTGAATCGCGCGGTGCAGCAGGCGGTGCGTATCGTGCAGCAATTGCTGTCGCTTTCGCGGCTCGATGCGGACAGCGGTTATACGGTCAAGCATGCCGCCGTGCCGCTGCATAAAGTGGCGCGCAGCGTGACACTCGACTGGTCGCCGGTGGCGCGCTCGCGTGGCATCGATCTCGGTTTTGAACAGGACGTGCGTATCGACGTGATGGGCCAGACCGATCTGCTGGCGGAACTGGTCGGCAATCTGATCGACAACGCGATTCGCTATTCAGGCGATGGCGCGGTGATTACAGTACGCGTTGCATGCGAAGGTGAGCAACCGTTGCTGCAGGTGATCGATAACGGGCCGGGGATTGCCGTCGGCGAACGCGATGCGGTGTTCGAGCGGTTCTATCGCAGCGAAGCGACGCAGGCGGTCGAGGGCAGCGGGTTGGGTTTGTCGATCGTGCGGGAAATCGCGCGTGTGCATGGCGCGGTGATTGCGTTGAGCGATGCGTCCGGTGGTGGGCTGGTGGTTAGCGTGCTGTTTCCGGCGTTAAAGGCCGCGTGACGATCACGCTGCAACCGCAACCGCAACCGCAACCGCAACCGCAACCGCAACCGCAACCGCAACCGCTAAGCGCGGATCGCGAAGCTCTGCGCGTAAGCCTTGGATGCCGTATCGCTACCCCACACCTTACCGTCGATCAGCACTTGAGAGCGCTCATCGTCCGGCACCGCTATGCCGACGCGTGCTGCCGCCTCACGATACAACTGCGTCTGATTGATGTGCGCCGCGATTTCCGCATAATCCGCGCGTGGGTCGATCATGCCCCAACGTTCGAACTGCGTGAGGAACCAGGCACCGTCGGTTGCTCGCGGATAATTCACCGCGCCGTTGTCGAAGAACCGCATGGGCAGGCCCCGTGGCGCTGAGGCCGCGATCTCGCTGCCGAGCCGCGCCGCAATCAACGCTTCATCGATACCGATAAATTCGGGCCGCGCGAGCCAACGTGCAATCTCCTCGCGATGCCCCGCGCCGTCGAGCCAGCGGCACGCTTCGAGCATGGTCTGCACCAGCGCCCGCGCCGTATTCGGATTCGCGCTGACAAAATCGCGCCGGCAGGCCAGCACTTTCTCGGGATGATCGGGCCACACTTCGCTCGTGTAAGCGACCGTCCTGCCGACGCCTTCCGCTTCAGCCATTGCATTCCACGGCTCGCCGACACAGGAGCCATCGAGCCTTTCTTCCGCGAGTGCGGCGACCATTTGCGGCGGCGGAATCGCGACGCTCTCGATATCGCGCAACGGATGCACGCCTTGCGACGCGAGCCAGTAGTACAGCCACATTGCGTGCGTGCCGGTGGGGAAGGTCTGCGCGAACACCGGCTTGCGTCCGAGCGTCGCCAAAGCCTTGGGCAAGGTGCCGTGTTCGGCTAATGCGTCGGCGAGACGATTCGAGAGCGTGATTGCCTGGCCGTTGCGATTGAGCACCATCAGCACGGCCATATCCGTTTGCGGGCCGCCGAGGCCGAGTTGCACGCCGTACACGAGACCGTAGAGCACATGCGCCGCATCGAGATCGCCCGACAGTAGTTTGTCGCGCACGGCGGCCCATGACGGCTGGCGGCACAGCTCCAGCGTCAGTCCGTGGGCGTGGCCGAATTCGAGCAGCTTTGCGGCGACGAGCGGTGCGGCATCGGCTAGTGCGACGAACCCGAGCCGCAAATGGGTTTTCTCGAGCGGCACAGGCGCGGACGATGGGGCGAGGGAGCTGGAAGAGTTCATGTGCGGCGCTTCATTTGAGCGAGTCGGCCGCCGCGACGACGGCGCGCGCGACTTCGGCGAGTTTGACGCCCTGGTTCATTGCGCGCTTGCGCAGGTTGGCGTAGGCGGCGTGTTCCGTGATCTTCAGTTGATCCATCAGCAGACGTTTGGCGCGATCGATCAGCTTGCGTTCGGCGAGTTCGTTTTCGACTTGCGCGAGGCGTTCGCGCAACTCCGATTCCTGTGCGAATCGTGCGAGTGCGACTTCGAGGATCGGCGCCAGTCGTTCCGTCGCGAGCCCTTCGACGAGGTAGGCCGTGACCCCGGCTCCGACCGCGTCGCGGATCAATTGCTGATTCGCGTCGTGACTGAACATCAGCACCGGACGTGGCGCGGTGGCGTTCATGACCGCGAGTTGTTCGAGCGTGTCGCGCGACGGCGATTCCGTATCGATGATGATGACGTCGGGCCGCTCGCTCTGGACCACGCGGTGGAGCGCTTGTGGCGTCGCCGTGCCGGCCAGCATCTCATAGCCGAGTCGTGCGAGGGCGTCGCGCAGATCGCCTATCGGCTTGTCGGTATCGGTTACGAGGAGAACGCGCAGCATGAGGTGTGGTTTATCGACGGCTGGCTACTGTTAAAGCAACGTGTATGCCAGTGCGAGACGATTGCGATGAAGACAACGCAATCATGGGCTTACAAACAGTGTAAGCCACAGGAGCTGCACCCGTACGGGGCATGCACAAGGCATGCACCGAAGCGGCGCATGAGGTATGAACATTGTTTTAATGAACGCAAAGGCGGGCTGCCGGGGCGTCACGCCACACTTGCAACGCGGCCCGCACTTCATTGACAACGGGATCCCACTTGCCCAGTTCCTGCTGCCGGAATAGACGCATTGACGGATACCATGGGCTATCGGTTCTGTTGGTCAACCATCGCCACTCGGAGTAGGCGGGTACCAGCACCCAAACGGGAAGTCCGGCCGCACCGGCAAGATGCGCGACCGACGTGTCGACGGTAATCAGAAGATCGAGCGTTTGCAGTATTGCCAGGGTGTCAGTGAAACCGTTGATTGAAGGGCCCAACGTGTGCAGGTCGTATTCATGCGCCAGGCTTTCGCTTTCACGCTCGCGGTTGCCTTTTTGCACGGAATACCAGGTCACCCCGGCAAGCCCAAACAGGGGCCTTAGCGCATCGAGCCGGATTGACCTGTAACGGTCAAGAACATGGTTCGGGCTACCTGCCCAAACGACGCCGACGCGTCTGTTATTGGAATGTCTTCTGCTCGATGAAATAGCATCGATACGAGCCCGCCATTGGCGCGGCTTATCGGGTGGCGCCGTCAGATACGGCATAGCGACGGGGAGCATCGATATATCGAGTTTCATATGCTCCGGCATCCTTAGCATGTGGCACCAGTAGTCGTAAGGTCCGGACGGCATCGTTGTGAATACGGCATGCACGCCCGTCATGCTGATCGCCAATTCCGCTATCGGCCCGCTTACCAGCACATCAACTGTTGCCTCCTGGCGATGCAGCCATTCGGCAAATCTGATGAACTGTATTTCGTCGCCGAGCCCCTGTTCACCAACGAGAAGGAACCGGCAACCCGCAACGGGTTCCCCGTTCCATTCGCGGAAGATGGGCCGGACTTGTTCGTTTTGCCTGTCCGGCAGATCGTAGAACCATCTGTACCGCTTCCAGCCTTCTTCGAATTCCCCGAGCCCAAGCAGCACGCCCGCAAGATGGAATTGCATGTGAGGGTTATCCGGCAGAAGCCGTGCCGCTTCCATACTATGCGGCCGACTTTCGGCGATTTTTCCGCATATGCTGAGTGCGCGTGCCGCGTTGTGATGCAGGAGCGGATGATGCGGATCGATGGCGAGACCTTGTCGGGCGACACTGAGCGCGTCATTGAAGCGATCGCTTGTGTTCAGTACGAAGGCCAACGCTTTTAGAGCGTTGGCATCGCCGGCAAAGCGGATTCTTATCTGCGTGATCGCATTGGCAAGCTCGTGCATACGGCCGGATTTTGCGAGTACGGCGATCAGGCCGAGTCCATCGTTCAGGCTGGCCGGTTCGAGTGTCCATGCGCGGCGCCAGTAATGCGCCGCGCTATCAAGTTGCCCGAGTTGCGCATGGATGCGGGCCAGGGCGCGAATCGCGTGATGCAGCCCCGGTTCGATTTCAATCGACTTCTCGTAGTGAGTTATCGCCTCCGTGAGGTGGCCGGATAGCCGCAGGCAGTCGCCGAGGTTTCTGTGGAGACTGGCCGTACTGCCAGCCAGGATGATTGCGCGACGATAGAACGCTTCAGCCGATTCGTGCTTGCCTGCCAACGCTGCAAGCAGGCCCGCGTGCTCCCATAGTTCGGCCCGGTCAGGGGCGGCGTGCAGTGCCTGCTCGAGGTAGCCGTGGGCTCGCTCCATGTCGTTCGTATGAACGCAAGCGAGTCCCATGCGGTGCAGCGCGTGAGCGTCGCGTGGACGCACGCTTAGCACCTGCCGGTAAGCGACGATCGCCTCTGTCATCCGTCGCGCGGAAAAATGCACGTCTGCACGTGCGATGAGCGCGTCGACGTCTGGGTCATCGTTATTGAAACGGGGGATTCTGAACATCGACAGGAGGTCCTGGGGCAAGTTTGTCGCGCGCGGGAAGTCGCCCCTGCGATCCGCAGCAGGGGGACAGTGTCATTCCGTTGGCAGAGGCTTATTGTGTATAAGTTGCCAGAATGGAAGCACCCCTGACGGTTGAGTTAGGGACACTCACTATGCCGTAGTAAGTCCCGGGCGCCGGGTTGGAGAGCGTGCAAATTGCATTCGCACCTTTGGTCCAGGCGTTCCCGCAGTCAGGACGGAGCAAGGAAGGCGTGCCGGCCCTGAGATACAGCGTTCCGGTTTCGCCGTTGGCGCCGGGTGACAGGCTAAAAGTGAGGCTCTTTACGCCCGCTGGAACGTCCAGTGCGAAATACCGCATATCGCCAGGGTTCGCCGAAAACGTCGTCGGAATATTGGGGCTGATATCCGTAATAGCCGGTGGCAAGACCTGGAAAGGGCGCGTCAGCCGGCTAATGGCCCCGGTGTTATCCGTCACGGTCAGTGTGATTTCGTAAATACCAGGATAGTCATAGTTCGTGGTCGGATTGACTGATTGCGTACGTGTGAAATCAGGGGCTCCAGCACCGAAATTCCAGGACCATGACTTGATGGGCACACCCCTCGCAGTAGAGAGGTCGGTACATGACACCTGCATCACCGCTGTATGCTCAGAGCATTTGAAATCCGCCGCGGCTGGAATCTTTCCGGACCTGGCTGCAACGACGGTTGCGTTCGCATCCAGAATGCCCTGCCCGAGCGGTCGATCTGGCTGACCCGTGGGAAAGGGCTGTGCATTTTGCGAGAGCAGGGTTCGCATTTCAGCGGCGCTTAGGGGCGAGGGAGCGGCTGACTGGGCGAGCGCGATCACAGCGCTTACCATCGGTGTCGCCATCGAAGTGCCGTTCATGAAGGCATACGCTTCGGCCCCCGGCGCAGTTGTTCCGCTGTTGTAGGTGGACCAGATCGAGTCGGCCGGCGCAGCGATATCGACCCCTGCGCCGAAGTTTGAACCGATCCACCTCGCACCATAGCGATTGCTACCGCCGACATTGATGACGTTGCGGCAGTTAGCGGGCTCAAAATTTGTTGCGCTGGCCTGATCGTTGCCCGCCGCCGCGGCGACCACAGCCCCCTGACTGACTGCATAGTCGATCGCGTTCTGAAATGTCGTTTCGCAGAATCCGCTACCGCCGAGGCTCACATTGATGATCCTGGCCGGGTGGGCGTTGGCGGGGACGCCCGGAACACTCCCGCCAGCGGCCCATACGATGCCGTCGGCGATATCGGACGTATAGCCTTTGCCGCACCCGTTCAGCACCCGGACCGGGACGACCTTTGCAGCAGAAGCAATGCCGGCGAAACCCAGGCCGTTATTGGCGGGCGCGGCCATGATGCCCGCGACATGCGTGCCGTGCCACTGGACCGAGCACGTCTCTGTTGTGATTCCCGGATTGCTGCCATTGCCGCCCCGGTTATACGCGGTGAAATCGTACCCAGGCAGGATATTGGCATCCAGGTCGCTATGACTCGTTACGCCGTTATCCACCATCGCGATCACGGCCCCCGAACCGCTAGCAATATCCCACGCGCCCTCGGCCCGTATTCCCGGGTAGGGGGTTGTGGGCTTCAGGTTCGAGGCCAAACTCCACTGCCTGAAATACTCCGGATCGTTCGGAACCCTGGTTGTCGACATTTCCGTATCGGGTTCGACATATTCGACGTTAGGGTCCGATGCGATGGCGCGCATGAATGCTTTCGCCTCCTTCGCCGTCAGCTTGCGCTCCGTTGTCACCACGTCAGCGCCGATGCCCATGCGGCGCATGTGGCGCGCCTTCGACGGGAAAGCATTCGCCAGCCGGTTAAGTTTTGATTGCACCGCCGATGCTGCTCCGCGCTCGGCGGTGCCGGTTTTGTACTTGATGATGAAGCGGTCGCTGGACACATCTGGCGACAGGCTGGTCGTATTCATCTTCAGCGCTGTTTGCAGTGGAACGGTGTTTGAGTTGGCGGCGTTTGCCGCAGCAGCGACTGGCTCCTTAGCTTCGGAAGTCGCGTCGCTGGCGTTGCTTCCGCCACATGCTACGAGTACCAGCGAAAGCGAAATACAGGCAGCGCATGCCAACGCATAGCGCGCTCCGGCTTTGGACCGCAGCGCGCTAATGGAGGCGGTTGTTCTACGAGAGCCGTTCCGCACGCTCTCATCTGTCTTTTGATTCACGGTTTTATTCCCGGTACGACATACAGAAATGATTGCCCCTGTTTTTGTGAAGTAGTCGTACTGCGGTCATCAGCGGTGCCAAAGCCATAGGTCGTGATTTGGCCAGCCGGCACAGGCCATTTTTCAGACAGGGTTAAGATTCCTAACTAATGACCGTTGGTGACGGCTGCGTGGTACGCGACCTTCTGCGGCTGTTAGTCAGCCGGTCAGGTTCTTATGTTTGAACGCTATAGATAGCTTGATGAAGAGAATAAATAGCCTGATTAATATAAACAATCAGGGCTTTCTATTTTTCGGTCAGAAAATTTACCGGCCGTGTAAGGCCATCGACGCGCGTCCACGCAGCATGCCAACGCATCAGTTCCATTTCGCGTAACTGCGGGGCGAAAAGAAGACACTCACGACGATCATGGCGGCAACGCTAACGGCCAGCATGACCCAGGTGGCGCCGAACCCGCCAGTCCAGCCCCGGACCATGCCGGCAAAAACGGGCGTAATAGCCGCTACAACGAAGCCGACACCTTGCGTAAACGCGACAAGCTTTCCGGCCACGCTGTGGTGTGCCGAATGATCCATAGCGGTAACGAGCGTCAGCGAGAATGTGCCGCCAAGCCCGGCGCCGGCAATGCCAACCCACACCAGCGGCGCGGCATCGGGCCAGAAGATCAAGCCAAGCAGGCCGACCAGTTGCGCCGACAATCCGAGGATCAACCACGGGCGCCGATCCCGGAACGGTGCGGCAGCAAGAGGCAGCAATAAGGCCGCCGCGGCCTGAAACACCGTCATGCCGGCAAGGAGCGAACCGCTCTCCGCGACACTCGCGCCATGCTGTTGATAGAACGCCGGCAACCACGCGACGAGCGTCGTATACCCACCGTTAACGATCCCGAAGTACAAGCCAAGCGTCCACGCGCGTCGCTTGCGCCAGAGCGAAGAAGCGATCGCATCTGCCGGAGCGGGCTGTGCCGCAGGGCCGTGCGAAGGTCCGCGGTTCAACCCCAGCCAGCACAGCAAGGCCACGAGAGCGGGAATCGCCCATACCGCGAGCCCCGCATGCCACGACCCCATCGCGGCGCTTACCCACGGACTCAGGCGTGCCCCGAGGCCGCCGCCGCCCATGATCGATGCCGAGAAAACCCCCATCGCAAGCGGCACGCGTGCAGGGAAACGCTGCTTCAGGACGGCGGGCAGCAGCGCCTGAATCGCCGCGACACCGACGCCCGCGAGCGCAGCCGTCGCAAGGAGCGCAGCGCCGCCGGCGGTCGACCAGCGGGCGCCGCAGGCAAGCGCGATCGCCAGCAAACCGAGTGCAACGCCGCGCGTTTCGCCGATCGACCGGGTTAGCACGCCCGCGCCGAATGCACCGATGCCCATCGCGACGACCGGCAGGCTGGTCAACAGCGACGCGCCGTAAAAGCTCAACCCGGTTGCGTCGCGGATCGTCGTCATCAGGGGGCTGATCGACGTCAGCAGGGGCCGCAGATTGATGCCGATCACGACAATCGCGCACAGCCATAGCGCGTCGCGCCACGTGAGCGCGTGGGATGCGTCGTTGGCATGGGCTGGGGTCGGGCTGGCGCTGGAGTGCGAGTTCACAATGGACCTGAATGCGAGAGTGGGCGTCACCTTGCAAGCGGGAAGAGGACGCTGCGGGTCGCTGCGCGACCGCCGGCGGCAAGGCGGATGACGAGCCGCGAGCAGGGTGAAAAAGACCGTGCGCGACTATTTTGGTTGACCATAATATCATGGGATGGTTAACCATTTTTCTAATGCCCGGTATAAGCCCGAGCGCCCGCGGATGGCGCCTGCCACCCCGCGTCGCTACAATGCCGGGCGATATCGCTCCGTTCTCCATTACTGAACTCATGGTCTCCCGTTCCTCGCGTACGCCGTCCGTCAGCACCGGCACACCCATCCGCAGCGCGCCCGAAGACGACTCGATCAGCGTCGAAGAGCGCATTTATGCGTTGATCACCGCGGCATTGCTACAGGGCCGTCTGCGGCCGGGCGCGCAACTGGTCGAGCGCGATCTCGCCGCGGCGTTCGGTTGTACGCGCGGTGCGTTGCGCAAGGTGCTCGCGCGGCTGGGTTTCGAAGGCAAGCTGGTGCTCGAGGCGAATCGCGGCGCGTTCGTGCCGTCGCCATCGGAAGAAGACATTCGTCAGGTGTATCGCGCCCGGCAGATTGTCGAGGCGGGCATCGTGGCGGCTTTATGCGGGAATTTGAGTGCGGCTCACAAGCGCCGCCTGCGCGCCCATGTGCGCAGCGAAGAGAAGGCGTCACACGCCGGCGCAGTCGAAGAATCCGTGCGGCTCGCAGGCCAGTTTCATGTGCTGTTGACGGAACTGGCGGGCGGGACGGAATTGCTCGGACTGGTTGGGCAACTCGTCGCAAAGACCGAGTTATACAAGGCCTTGTTCGACCCGTCGAAGGGTTCGGCCTGCTCTGCGGACGAACATATGCAGATCATCGAAGCGCTCGATGCGGGCGACCTGCATGCGGCCCTGGCGGCGATGCGCGAGCATCTGTCGGAGCTGGAGGAGCGGGTGGTCGAGCAGGTGCGCAAAAGCGCCGCCGGAGAGGATCTCGGTGCGGTGTTCGGGGTATGAAAAGGAAGCAACGGAAACTGCGCAAGGGTGTGAGACACCCGACTGCGGCAGGACGGGTCGAGGCGCCAGGCGTGCTGCAAAGCGCGTAGCCCATGCGACGCCGCGGCGCGCCACTCAGGCTCGAGTCAACGAATCAAGCCGGAGAAGGCGCGCGAAAGGCTTCGCGAACAACCAGATAGCAACAATTGACCACGCCCGGACCGGTCATGAAACAACTCAGGAAGCGGTCAGCGTGCCGCCAGCCTTAACGGCGACGGAATTGGGTATTGCGTGCGCCGCCGCCACCGGTGGCGCGCTCGTCTTTGTGACGGAAATTGATCCGGCCTTTGGTCAGATCGTAAACCGACAGTTCCAGCGTGACGCGGTCGCCCGCGAGAATACGGATGTGATTCTTGCGCATGCGGCCGGACGCGTAAGCGCCAACCACGACGCCGTTGTCGAGCGTCACGCGGTAACGACTGTCCGGAAGTACTTCGTCGACGATACCGTCAAGTTCAAGCAGTTCTTCTTTCGCCATGCATAACTCCTGGTCGATGGGATAAGTGGGTGTTGGCCGCGCGGTTAAGCCTGGCGCAACATCTGATACGGTTGACAGTTGGCTTTCAGGCCAACTGCTGCGGCACCAGCGGATTCGCTGATAGTACCGCTCAAAGATCGGCGACGGACTGGCCGTCTACACGGCCGTCGATCAATTGCTCGGCGTGGGCCATGCACGCAATGCGCGCCTTGCCCGTGCCGTCGAACGGAAACAGATACTGCAGACGGAACACACGCCCGTCGGCTGCCGGATTGGCGCCCACGCGGCAGATGCGCACCGACGCGTCGTAACCTGCGTCCGGATTGCGGCCCGTCTGACCGTCCGCCGGGCGGCGCGGATAGACGAGCGGGTGAATTTCGTAACCCTTGTACGTCTTGACAACTGAATTCATGAAGCACGTGTCCTGTATTACGTGGCCGCCGTGTCACGCGTGTTACGCGCGGCACGACAGACCCGGCAGCGCAGCACCTTGGGGCGCGCCGCCATGGAAAAAGGTTGGCACAGGCCCGATGGCAAGGGCATGAGCGCGGCCGCGCAAAATCGCGGATTCGATGGAGAAGAAACACGCTGATGTCGCGCAGACATCGGGCGCGTAAATGAACCACTCAGCTGCACAACTCGCGACGGCGAATGCAGGCGGCGCATTGCCGGAGTGACGGGATCGCTGACAGGCAGCGGTCGAACAGTCGGGGGTGGTGCGGAGACGCCGATTGATACTGTGCTTGGTACTGCCGCTTGTATTCCCGCGCTGCATTCCCGATAGTGCGGATGCGGAATACAGCTATTCCAATATGATGCACTAAATGGGGCTAATTGGATAGCAAAAAGTTCCGCGCGCGGGCAAACCGCCCAGCCGGCGGGGCTTTGGGCGAAAAAGGGCTGCCGCGAACGGAGCGCCGGGGCATGAGCGGCACGCCGTGTATGAGACCGCGCCGCGAGGGTGAAGGCGGGCGAGCTTCAGCGGGTGGTTTCGGCGACGCGCTTTTGCAGCTCGCGTGAAGCGGCGAGCGGGATGCGCGCATCATCCCAGCCGGCGAGCCATTCGACTTCCTTCGAGGTAAAAATCTGCCCGTGATTGCGCAGCGTGTATTGCAGTGAATCGATGATGTGATTGCGGATGATTTCGGGCGTGCCTTCGTCATCGAGCACGGCGCGAAACGCTTCGAGCGTAGCCATCTGTTGCTCCGTGAAATAGTTGGTTCTTTTATCGCACGAAAAAAAATCGCCCGCCAAGCGAACAAAAATCCCCGGGTGCGGATGCAACAACTGGAACGGGGCTACAGCACGCCGTCGAGCGCCCATCAAGGCCCCGCGCGCGATGCGGCCCCGCAATAAAAAAGCTGCTGCGCTGGCGCCGTGCCGTCGCGGTCGTCGCTGGCGATTGGGGTCGTTACAATGGCGAGTTGCAGCGCGCGGCTGTCCGGCGTTGTTGTGCTTGCCTCGGCTGCCGGCCATAACCTCGGCGTCCCTTTTTGCTCAATCAGGCTAAAGCGGCGCCGCCTCCCTGGAACACTGCGATTTCTCAATGCGCAAGACAACCGTCTCTCCTGTGAAAGACCTGCTGCTGGACCGCTACGCACCCATCGCAGACGGCATTGCGGCCTTGTTCTATCCGTGTGCCGAAGTCGTGATTCACGACCTGCGTGATCAGACCATCGCGTATCTCGTGAACAACCTGTCGAAGCTCGAAGTCGGTGGCCCTTCGGTACTCGATGAAGTCCACTACGCGGCGCGCGGCCGGACGATCGGGCCGTACGAGAAGCTCAACTGGGACGGCCGTCGCATGCGCTGCGTGAGCAACATCCTGTTCGACGACGAGGGCAAGCCGGCCGGCATGCTGTGCGTCAACTTCAACATCGCGGTGTTCGAAGATGTGCGCTCCACGCTAGATCTGTTCATCAAAGGCGGCAATCTGACAGACGCGCCCGCGGAAGATCTGTTCCGGGATGACTGGCAGGACCGCATCAACACGTTCCTGCACACCTGGCTGCGCGAGCGGCAAATCGGCATCAATGCACTCACGCGCGAACACAAGCGGGAAATCGTCGAGGCGCTGCATGCGCAGGGCGCGTTTCGCGGCCGCAGTTCGGCGAACTATGTGGCGGCCGTGCTGACGATGGGGCGCGCGACCGTCTATAAGATTCTGAAGCAGATGAAAGAGGGCGGCTGACGGTCCGCAGATCGTGGAGGACTAGCGCTGCCCACCGCCGGACCCGGCAGTGAGTCGGTCATCAAGCTGATCAGTAAACCGATACGCCCGCGCCGATACGCCCGCGAGATTAAGCCCGCACCGCGAGAAGAGTTGCTGCGTTCAGCTGTGCAGTCCCATTTTGCCGCTCGCCATGGCGGCGACACGGACCACGAGCCCCCTGGGAAGCAAGCGTGACAGCCAGGTCGCGGCTCGCACGCTGGTCCGCCCCGGATACGCAACCGCCTTTCTTTTGTCGAAGGCCTTGAGCGTTTCCTGAACGACGGACTCCGAGCTGTCCATGTCTTTCGGCGACACGTTGGTCGACACCCCGTCGAAGAAGCTCGTTGCCGTAGGTCCCGGACAGGCCGCCATCACATGCACGCCCGTGCCGACGAGTTCGAATTGCAGCGCCTCGCTGAAGAAAAGGACGAAAGCCTTGGTCGCCGCGTAAGTGGCCATATGCGGGAGGGGCTGAAAGCTCGCGTTGGACGCGAGGTTGATGATGCCGCCCCTGCCGCGTTTCGCCATGCCGCTGCCAAACCGATGACTGAGAGCGACGAGCGCCTGAACGTTGACCTGAATCTGCGACTGCTCTTTCGTCGGATCGTGCGAGAGGAAACTGCCGGTCAGACCTAGCCCGGCATTGTTGACGAGCAGATCGACCTGAATGCCGCGGCGCTCGAGTTCCTCGCCGATCTGGAGGGCGGCGTCGGGATGGCTCAAGTCGATATTCAGCGCAACGGTTTGCACGCCGTGTCTGGCGGAAAGTCCTTCCGCCAGAGCCTGCAATGTGTCAGCAGAGCGGGCGACCAGCACAAGGTTCATGCCGCGTGCGGCCAGCGTCTCCGCAAAGACCTTGCCGAGTCCTTTTGAGGCTCCGGTAATCAGGGCGGTCGAGCCGCGATAGACAAACATGTTCTGCTCCTTGCTGCGGGGTGGGCCTGCATTTGCGTTGCGTGCGTCATCTCAGGTCGCCGGTCAACAGCATCGACTCGATGCTGAACGCCGGACTGTTCTGAGGACGTGACGCATTGTGCGAGCTGGAGCGTTTTTTGATAATTGGCGTGTCTTTTGAATCATTTTCAAAAAAAACGAAAAGATCGTGGGCCGCCTCACCACTGCATCGTCGTGTCGATTCGTGTTCCCCGTTTGATGAACAGGGTTACCGGCGTCTTCTCGCAGATTTCGCCAAGGCGCTTGCGCTGGCTATCGTCGAGAGGCCCATCGACGGAAACGGTGCGCCGAATGGTTTGACCGCCGTCGCGTTCGACGTGCAATTGCGTGTCCACCTTGATCCGGCCGCCCGGCCATGCTTTTTTCTGCATGTACATCCTGAGCGTTGCAGCGGTGCATGCCGCGAGGCCCGAAAGGACGAATTCAAAGGGAGCCGGGCCGCTATCCTGTCCCCCTTCGCGCGGCCCTTCATCACCGAGCAGGCTGTGTGTGCCCGCATCGATTTTGACGACATAGTTGGGTGAATCTGCGTCCGAGGTGGCGGTTGCGATCGCGAGAGTCATCATTGTCCTCATTGGTGTCACGTCAAAAGATTGAGCGCATGCCCATGCCACTGCCTGGGCACGCGGCGAAATGCGCGGGCGAAGGTTTCTCTGCAAGTGTTGGCGATAGCGTAAGCCTGCATCAGTGATCTTTCGGGGTCCAGCACAGGTTTACAATGACAGCCGCAATAAAACCACGTGCTCTGCTTCGGAGGACGTCGGCCCGTTTATAAACGATTCCGTTGATCGGGACAGGAGTAGTTGAATGGTGCGTTATCGACACTACAAAGGCGGCATTTACGAGCTGGTTTGCGAGGCCACGCTGGAGTCCGATCCGACGATCACGATGATCGTCTACAAAGCCAGCAATGGTACGATCTGGACGCGTCCGGCTTCGGTGTTTTTCGAGCTGGTCGAAGTCGACGGCACCAAGGTGCCGCGCTTCGCACCGATCAACTAGGCTGCCTCGTTCAGGCAGTCGTTATCGTCATCACGATTGCACTCGAAGAACGTGTGCCGCCAGGTCAATACAAACAGGAAATCTGAATGCGTCTTTTGCTTGCCATCATTCTGCCGTGGTTTCAGTTCTTCACGATCGGCCGGCCTTTTGCCGGAATCATCTGCCTGATTCTGCAGATCACACTGATCGGCTGGATTCCGGCTGCGATCTGGTCGGTGTATGCACTGAGTCAGTACAACACCGACAAGAAAATCGCCCGCGCGATGGGCAACGGGCGGTAAGGCCGAATACGATGCGGGCGGCGCGAGGCACTGTCCTCGCGCTGCTATATTTCGACCGCGTCCGGCGCCTCGATCACCACGTCGGTTTCCGCGATCGCCACGCACGGCAGGATGTAGCCTTCCGCTTTTTCTTCCCGGCTGAGACCCGGCCATTCGATCGTGTAGCGCACGCGTCCCGCCGTCATTTTGCATAGGCAGGTGCGGCATGTGCCGTTGCGACACGAGCGTGGCAGACGCAGATTCGCAAAGCCGGCGGCTTCAAGGATCGTCAGCGAATCGGGCGCTTCGAAGCTTTGGCCAAGCGGCTCGACGCGAACGAGGGGTGGGCGGGTGGAGTCGGACATCGTGTGAATCGGTGACGGATTGCGCCACACTTTACACGCTGCACAATGTGCTCACAGCACGCCACCGAGCTCGCAGGCATCTTCGCTGTTTCAATGCGTCGTGTTCCCACGCCGCAGATACCGATACACCGTATTTCGCGCAAGCCCCAACTCGCGTGCCGCTGCGGACACGTTACCGTCGAGTCGCGCGAGCGTTTGTGCAATCAACGTAGCCTGCCAATCTTCCATCCGCGCGGGCGACGCATTCGCAGGCGCGGCCGGTTTTTCGCGCTCGCCACAGCCATCGCCGTTGCTCGAAAGCGCCACTGGAGGTTGGGCGCTTTCGTCGACCGCCGCGTCCCCACAATCCTGCAGAAAATCGTCCGGCAAATCCTCGAGTTCGATCTGCTGCGCGCCTTCGGCCATGATGCTGGCGGTGCGCAGCACGTTAGCCAATTGCCGCAGATTGCCTGGCCAGCGGCATTGCGCAAAGCGCTCCAGCACCTCGTCGGACACGCGACGCGGCAACCGCTCGCCATCCGGCTGCAATGCCAGCATGCGCTCGACGAGCGCCGCCAGATCGCTGCGCTCACGCAGCGCCGGCAGGGTGACGACGAGGCCGTTGATCCGGTAATACAGGTCTTCGCGGAAGGTGCCGGCTTCGATCATCGCGCGCAGGTTGCGGTGAGTTGCGCAGACGACGCGCAGATCGACCGGAATCGCCCGCGTGCCGCCGAGCGGCACGACGGTGCGCTCCTGCAACACGCGCATCAGGCGCACTTGCTGGGCGAGCGGCATGTCGCCGATTTCGTCGAGAAAAAGCGTACCGCCATCGGCCTGCACGATCTTGCCGACGCTGCCGCGTTTCTTTGCGCCAGTGAACGCGCCGTCTTCGTAGCCGAACAACTCCGCCTCGATCAGCGTGTCGGGCAACGATGCGCAATTCAGCGCGACGAAGGGCGCGGCCCGCCGCGGCGAATCGTGATGGATGGCGCGGGCGAGCCATTCCTTGCCGGTGCCGGTTTTGCCGAGCACGAGAATGGGAATATCGCGTCCGCGCAGCTTGGCGACTCTTCGCAGGATCGCCGCGACCGTTGCATCGCCGGTATCGAGCGTTTCGAGAGTGGCGAGCGGTGCTGCTTCGCAGGGCTGAGCCGAAGCACGCGCGCTGCTGGACGTGGCCGTACGCGCTGCGTCAGCAAAGCCTTCTGATGAACCGACATAACGTGGCGCAGCAAATTCGCCGCGTGCGACTACGCGCACGCCGCTCGGCAGCGTCAGCTCGATACTTTCGCCTGGCGCGCGGGCGACCTGCTGCAACACTCTGGCAAAGGTGACCCCGAACAGTGCGTCGAACGGTTGCCGTAACAGCTCGCCAAGCGGCTGCCCGAATTGAAACAGTGCGCTGCGATTCGCGGACAGGAATGTGCCGTCCGGCGCGAACGCCGCGAGCCCTTCATACAGCGTGCCGATAAATTCCGCGCGCGCGTGAAAGTGAATGCGAATGGCGTCGACGAATTGATTGGAGAACAGATGATTTTCGATCATCTGCGCCGACATCCGCACGAGCGCAAGCGTGTGCTTGTGGAAGCCGCGCGTGTCCCCACTGACGTCGAGTGCGCCGATGGTGCGCCCGAACGGATCGGCGATGGGCGCGCACGAACAGGTGAGAATCCGGTTCGCGTGCAGGAAGTGCTCGCCGGCATGCACGACGGTCGGCTGCCCGTCGATCAGGGCGGTGCCGATCGCGTTGGTGCCGCGATCCGCTTCGGCCCATGACACGCCCGGGCACAACGCGACGCGATTGGCTTTTTCGACAAAGTCGCTGTCACCGAGACTGTGGAGAATCACGCCGTGAGTGTCGGTGAGCAGCACCATGCTTTGCGTGTCGACGATCTGCGCGTGCAGCGTCTCCATGACAGGGAGCGCGTGGGTATAGAGCGACTGGTTGCGTTCGACGAGTTCACGCAGGGCGGGGCGGCGCAGCGGATGAAAGTCCGGCGTTTCCGACGCTCGCAGGCCGACTTCGAGCGAGCGGGCATGAGCTTGCGCGATGACATCTGGCCGACCGATGATGGGCGGCGTGGCAGAACGATGGACCAATGCATGTCTCCGGTTATCGGATCCGACGGGTGCGTTGCCCGCCGTTGCGTTCCGCAGTGCAACATACGCGTCTGCGGCCGAACACCGATATTACAGGACGAAACCGGCCCCTGGCGAAAGCCGCGCAGCACGAATAAAACCGGGTCGCGCGGGAGAGAAAAAGCGCCTCAAAAGACCACGTCAGGCACCAAAATCAAGCAAACAGAAAGGAAAACTTGCGCAGCGGCCGAACTCGTCTACAGTGAATCAAATCACCTCCGCGGGGCGCGAAGTACGGCGCTTGCGAAATTATGGGGTGACGGACCCGCGCCACCAGCATTCGACAAGGAGGAAAAAGCGCTGCAGGTGCGACCAGTGTTAACCAGCGTGCGCAGTACCAATCGACCCATGCGCAGCACCCAACCTTTAAGGTGAACACCCATGCAGATACTATTCCCGAACGAAACTCCTGAATATTCAGGTCGCGAACTTACCTTGGCGTTCCCGGCGATGGTTGATGGGCAAAGGGTGGAGTGCATGATCACCGCTGAGGCGCTGGAAGATCACTTTGGCGCCGCATCGCCACGTCTGGAGGACATGGTCGGCGCATTCGACGCGCACCGGGCCCGCATCGAAGCGGCTACGAGGCGTCTGCTATCGGAAACGCGGGCGCAATGTCTGGTGCTGAGGAGCGGCTACGTGCGCTTCTATGAAGCGAACTGGCGCAACTGAGCGAATCCGCGCCTGCCGGGTGTCAGCCCGAAAATAGGCCACGAAGTCAGCCCAAACGTAAGCCCAACGAGCGGGCACAGCAGAAAAGCAGAACCAGCCGCGCAAGAGCAACACGAGACGCAAACCCAGGCGCGGCGTCCGCACCTCAACGGGTCCACAACTGGCCGCGGCCGTTCGCGCCGCCCAGGTCTGCACTCGCGCGGCTGTAAGTTCCAGATACCGCGAACGCAAGCGCCAATGCCGCATGCGCCGGAGACTGGAAGCCGATCAAACCATTCGCCGCAGCGTCCGATCCTTGAATACCACGTGATGCGCAATCGCCGCGAGCGCGTGTAATCCGATCACCCAGTAAAACGCATTGCCGAGCCACTCATGTGCTGTCTTGAGCAATGGCCGCGCAAGCGGATCCGCGCCGACCAGCGTGAAGCTGAAGTTGATCCAGGCCAGCGTGACCGGATGCCCGCCGGTATTGACCAACAGCATGCCCAGCAGCGGCTGCGCGAAGATAAAGATGTACAGGGCGAGATGCGCGGCGCGCGCCAGGAAGGCGAGCAGGCGATTGCCTTCGACTTCCGCAGGCGCGCCGGCCCACAGACGCCATAGCACGCGCAGGACCGCCAGTCCCAGCACGAGGGTACCGGCGCAGAAATGCACGTTGCTCCAGAAAACCCTGCTGTCCGAGCCTTTCGGTCCGCGGATTTCGATTGCCAGATAAGCGAGCGCGATCAGCAGAAAGATCGCCCAGTGGAAGAAGATGGCGGGCGACGTATAACGGTCCGTGGCGCGGCTGTGGCTGTAGGACATGCAGGGAACTCCCGTGACCGGTTGGTTGTTTTTTATCAATCATCAGATGATAAAGGGTGCCCAACCAGAACGGGCACCCTCAATCAAATGATTGTTGATCCAGACCGAACCGTAACCGGACGCAGCGACGATGCCTCAGTGCTTTCAGCCAGGCTGCGAAGCGATGCGCGTTGCGCGTTGCAGCATCGCGCAACGCTTCGCAATGTCATGCCACGGCATGTCACGTGTTGTCCTGCGCTTTCACTCCCGTGCCTTCACGTTAATTGCCGCTGCAGCTTATTCGCTGCCGAGGTAGAAATAGCGGAACAGGAAAATCGCCGCGATGATCCACACCACCAGTTTCACTTTGCGCGCCTGCCCGGTCAGCAGTTTCAGACCGGCATACGAGATGAAACCGAACGCGACGCCATTGGCGATCGAGTAGGTGAACGGCATCAACAGTGCGGTCAGGGAGGCCGGCACGACTTCAGTGGCGTCGTCCCACGGTAGATCGAGCATTTCACGCAGCATCAGGCAGGACACGTACAACAGGGCCGGCGCCGTCGCGTAGCCAGGCACCACGCCCGCCAGCGGCGCAAAAAACAGCGCCGCGAGAAACAGCACGGCGACGGTGATTGCCGTGACACCCGTGCGACCGCCAGCCTGCACGCCTGATGCGCTTTCGATATACGCCGTGGTCGACGAGGTGCCCAGCATCGAGCCGGCCAGAATCGCCGTGCTGTCGGCGAGCAGAGCGCGGTTCAGCCTGAACATCTTGCCCTCGACCAGCAGCCCGGCGCGATTGGCCACGCCCATCAGCGTGCCCGTCGCGTCGAACAGTTCGACGAGGAAGAACACCAGAATCACGTTCAGCACGCCGCCGGAGAGCGCGCCGCGAATGTCGAGCTGGAACAGCGTCGGTGCAATCGACGGCGGCGCGGATACGATGCCGTGAAACTGATTGCCGCCGAAGAAAAAGCTCAGCACCGTCACGCCGACAATGCCGATCAGGATCGAACCGCGCACCCGCAGATAGTCGAGTGTGACGATCGCGAAGAAGCCAATCACCGCGAGGATCACGGGCGCGTTGTGCAGATCGCCGAGCGTGACGAGCGTGGCCGGATTGCCGACCACCACACCGGCCGACTTCAGCGAAATGATCGCGAGAAAGAGGCCGATACCGCCGGTGATGGCAATGCGTATGGAATGCGGAATCCCGTTGACGATCACCTCTCGCACGCGAAACAGCGTGACGATCAGGAACAGGCAGCCGGAGATGAACACCGCGCCGAGCGCGGCTTGCCACGTGAAGCCCATGCCTTTCACGACGGTGTACGCGAAGTACGCATTCAGACCCATGCCGGGTGCGAGCGCGATCGGGTAGTTGGCGTAGAGACCCATGATCAGCGAGGCCAGCGCGGCCACGATGCAGGTCGCGACGAACACCGCGTCCTTCGGCATGCCGGCGTCGCCGAGAATCGCCGGGTTGACGAAGATGATGTAGGCCATCGTCAGGAAGGTGGTCAGCCCGGCGAGCACTTCGGTGCGCAGGTTGGTGCCGGCGGCTTCGAAGCCGAAGTATCGTTTTATGGAGTCCATGAGGCGGGTCTCTTGTTGTTCAAAAGCGTTTCTTGTGGTTGATACGGGCAATGCGTCGCGAATAAGCGGGCGACTGTGCCGTCCGACACGGCACCGATGCACCAAGCGGCGAAGCCTACGGGCGGATTGTAGTCATGATTGGCGGTGGCGCACCGGTTTGCGTGAGTTTGCGTGACTGTGGGCTGTGCCGAAGGGGCGAGATGATACCTTGTCAGCGCGCGGGGCGGCGCGGCAAGCGAATTTACGATGTTGCGGCGGGAAACGGCGGGCTTGCGGGGGCGTGGGGACAGCCGGAGCCTGGCGGGGCGGCGTGAATTGAAACGATTCGGCCAGAAGCCAGCCGTAAAAATGCAGGTAGAAGGCGCAGGAGGGGAAAAGAGCGCGGCAGGCGATTCATGCGTGGACGTGCAGGGTATCCAAGGCCGGCGCCGCCTGCGACCTTTGCAGTCGCGAGCAGTCCGGCCTGCCGCTTCAAGGCCAGGATGAGACTGATTACTGCGCCGTGCTCCCATTCATCTGCTGCGCCCGCCGCGCGGCGACGATGCGGCCCGCGCGTTGCGCGTTGTCCGGATAGTCGATCCAGTCGAGCGGATCGTAGCCGGCGGCGCGCCAGGCGGCCAGATCGGCTTTTACCTGGGCGCGCGTTAGCGGCGCCGACGGGTCGTAAGGTCGCGAAGTCTGTGCAAACGCGCTGCTTACACTCATGGCGGCTAACAGCACGCCGAGTCCAACTAGAGAAGCGATTTTCATGATTGGCTCCTATGGAGCGGTTAAAAACGACCCCTAAATTTTAAATTTCATGGTCATTCCGAGTAAGTCGATTGCAGGCAATGCACCATTTCACCCCGTGATCCAAAGGGGGCTAAAGTGAAGCGGCGCGTCCCCCGGTTCAGGAGGCCGAAGGCTTGCTGAAGCGATCCAGCACCGCGCTCAGCAGATCGATCGGCAGTGGGAAAACGATCGTCGAATTCTTGTCGGCGGCGATCGTCGTGAGGGTTTGCAGGTAACGCAACTGCATGGCCTGCGGTTGTTTCGACAACGTCTGCGCCGCCTCCAGCAGATGCTGCGAGGCCTGCAATTCGCCTTCCGCATGAATCACCTTGGCGCGCCGTTCGCGCTCGGCTTCGGCCTGACGGGCGATCGCGCGGATCATCGTTTCGTTGATGTCCACATGCTTGATCTCGACGATCGCCACCTTGATGCCCCACGCGTCGGTTTGTGCATCGAGCACCTTCTGGATATCGGCGTTCAGTTGCTCGCGAGCCGCCAGCAGGTCATCGAGTTCGTGCTTGCCGAGCACCGCGCGCAGTGTGGTTTGCGATAACTGGCTGGTCGCCTCGAAATAACGCGCCACCTGGATCACCGCCTTTTCCGGATCGACGACGCGGAAATACACCACCGCGTTGACCTTCACCGACACGTTGTCGCGCGTAATCACGTCTTGCGGCGGCACGTCGAACACGACGGTGCGCAGATCCATGCGCACCACCTGCTGCACGATCGGGATGATCAGTACGAGACCCGGTCCCTTGACCTTCCAGAAGCGCCCGAGCATGAACACCACGCCGCGTTCGTACTCGCGAAAAATCCGTATCGATGAAGCAATCAGTGCGGCCACCAGCAGAATCAGAATGCTGCTGAAGCCGAATGTGAAACCGATCATGAGCGTTCTCCTTGTTGTTGTGCTTCCGCGGGCACCACGGTCAGCGTCAGTCCGCGGCGCGCGGTGACGCGCACCGTGTGACCGGCCGCGACCGGGGCCGTGCTGGACACCCGCCAGCGTTCACCATGCACCTGCGCCCAGCCGGCCAGCGTGCCGCCGCCCGCTGCTGCGTCTGCTGTTGCGTCCCCCTGCAGCGGACCACCGTCCGGCGACAGGCCGCCGTCGAGCACGACGCCGAGACTGCCGATCAGCCCTTCCGAGCCCGTCACCACGGGCCGGCTGCGCGCCCGCAGGGCGAGTCTCGACACGCCGAACACAAACACGACGCTGAACACGGTCACGGCCGCGATCAGGGGCAGCGGAATGCCATAACCGGGCACGTCGGTATCGATCAGCATCAACGAGCCGATCACGAACGCGACTATGCCGCCGAAACCGAGTGAGCCGAAGGTCGGCAGAAACGCCTCGCCGATCAGGAATGCGATGCCGAGAAAGATCAGGCCGAGTCCGACGTAGTTGACCGGCAGCATCTGCATCGCGAAGAGACCCATCAGCAGACTGATGGCGCCGACCACGCCTGGCAGCACGAAGCCGGGATTGGCGAACTCGAAGAAGAGGCCGTACATGCCGATCATCAGAAGAACCAGCGCGACGTTCGGATCGGTGATCACCGCGAGGAACTGGCTGCGCCAGTCGGCTTCGAGCGTGACTACCGATGCGTTGGCGGTGCTGAGTTTGACGTCGCCTTGGCTCGTGTTGATGGTGCGGCCGTCCACCTGGCGCAGCAGGTCGGGAATGTCGCGCGCGTTCAGATCGACCACGTGCTGCGCGAGCGCCTCGCTGGCCGACAGGCTGACGGCTTCGCGCACGGCGCGCTCGGCCCAGTCGGCGTTGCGTCCGCGCATTTGCGCGAGGCCGCGGATGTAGGCGGCCGCGTCGTGGACCTGCTTGCGCAGTTCGGTGGATTGGGTGTCGAGCGGAAGGGTGGCGCTGGCGGCGTTGCCGGCGCTCGCCGGGGTCGCTGAGCTGGCTGAGTTGGCAGAATTCGCTGGCGCCGCTGGGCTCGCCGAATCCCCCGAGGCAGGCGTTCCGGGCCCGTTCTTTGGTGCGCCGCCGCCGGCTCCCGTGCCGGGTAATCCGGGCATACCGCCGCCGCCCGCAGGCGGTTCCGCACCGCCGATACCCATCTGAATCGGCGTCGCGGCACCCAGATTGGTGCCCGGGGCCATCGCCGCAATATGGCTGGCGTAGATGATATAGGTGCCGGCGCTCGCCGCTCGCGCGCCACTCGGGGCGATAAAGGTGGCGACCGGCACCGGCGAGCCCAGAATCGCCTTGATGATCTGCCGCATCGACGTATCCAGTCCGCCGGGCGTATCGAGTTGCAGCACGGCGAGTTGCGCGTGTTCGTCGGCGGCGCGCTGCAGGCTGCGCACGATGAAGTCGGCGCTGGCCGGACTGATCGCGCCGTTCACCGGGATCACGACAACGCTATTCGGCGCGCCGGCGGCCTCGGCGACTCCAATCTGCGGCGCGTTTTCGCACAATGCAAACCCGAGCGCCAACAGTACGCCGAACGCGGTCATGCCGCGCATCAACCGGCCCACGACTCCGCCACGGATAAGCGCAAAGCGCGGACCAGACTGCCGGAACGGGAGGCGCGGATACGTGCTCATCGCTGACGGCTGCCGCGCCATGCCGACGGGTATCGACCGGCGCGGGCCGATACCCCAAAAAAGGCTGGCCTGCTCCTTACAGCTTAGTCCGATTCCGCGCGGCGCGTGAAATCCGCGCGCGCCGGCCGGTAGTCGGTCGGCCGCATTCCGGTCCACTTGCGAAACGCGCGATGAAACGCGCTCGGTTCGGCAAAACCCACGGCGGTGGCGATGTCGGCGATCGTGCGATCGGTGTCCTGCAGTTCGCCGATTGCGATGTCACGCCGCAAGTCGTCCTTGATCGACTGATATGTGTAGCCTTCCTGTTTCAAACGCCGCCGCATCGTCGCTTCGGCGACGTGCAGGCGCAGCGCCATCTGGTCGGCAGCCGGCCAGCCGGCCATCGGCAGCGCGCGCAGCATCTTGCGCACGCGAGCGGCAAGCGAGCCGGGATTGCGGTATTTGACGATGAAGCTGCCGGGCGCATCGCGCAGGAACGGCTTGACCGACTTCGTGGTCTGGATCACCGGCAGTTCGAGAAACGCCGGCGACAGGTCGACGTACGACTCGGTTTGATCGAACGCCATGTCGTCGCAGAACATCAGGCGGTATTCATGCGCGGCAGGCGGTTCGGCGCAGCGAAAGCGCGCCTCGATCAGCGGAATGCGCCGCCCGACCAGCCAGCACAGCAGGCCGTAAACAACGATGAAGTAGGTCGCATAAGCGAACATGGCCGGCGGCCTCGCGCCTTCGCGTTCGACAAACCGCAAGCGCACGCGCTGCGCATCCGTTTCGATCTCTGCGCCAAGATCGTCGAGTACGAGCCGCATGAAACCGACCGCCCGCGCGAGCGCTTGCGCGCCGTTACGTGCGCTCAGCGCCGTCTGGGTCATTGCGATGAAGCTGCCGCTTTTCATGCGGTGCGAGTCCTGGCCGAAGAACTCGTCGTCCAGCGCGCGGGCGATGCCGGCCCACAGCGCGCCGTACTGCGCCGACGAGACCCGGCTTTTCGGCGACGTCAGCATCGTTGCCGCGATGCCGGCGGCTTCGGCGAGCGGCAGCGCCTCGAACCCGCGCGCTCGCGCCAGCGTCAGGGTCTCCTCGACAAGACTGACGGAAATCGTACCCTTGTCGTCCTTGGCGTTTTTCATGTTTTTCATGGTTCTCTGGCAAATGCGCTCAACATTTTCCTTGGGGCGATTCGCTAAGCCTTTGAAAATGTGGTTTGAATCGGGTTTGAATGATACCGGTATGGCAAATGCGCTCAATCAGAATGATCGGGCTGAGCATCGAACCTGTCCAGTAGCTTCCCTACACTTGGCCTGAACCCATCGCGGGACGCCTCGCCCCGGAGACACCACGGCGAGGCCGGTCATCCCCTGCGATGAGTCGCAAATGACGAGCAGCGCCTCGTCGCCGCGACGCGATGCATACAACAGGATCGAACCATGGATAGCTTCTACACCGACGAACAGCGGATGATCCGCGACGCCGCCCGCGACTTCGCCACCGAACGTCTCGCGCCGTACGCCGGACAGTGGGATCGCGACGCGAAACTGCCCTCCGAAGTCGTGGCGCAAATGGGTGAGTTGGGCTTTCTCGGGATGATCGTGCCGTCCGAGTGGGGTGGTTCCTATACGGACTACGTGGCCTACGCGCTCGCCCTCGAGGAGATCGCTGCGGGCTGCGCCGCCTGCGCCACGCTGATGAGCGTGCACAACTCGGTCGGCTGCGGGCCGATCCTGAACTTCGGCACGGACGCGCAAAAGGACCGCTATCTGCAAGACCTCGCCACGGGCCGCCGCATCGGCGCGTTCTGCCTGACCGAGCCGCAAGCCGGCTCTGAGGCGAACAATCTGCGCACCCGTGCGGTGCTGCGCGACGGCAAATGGATTCTCAACGGCAACAAGCAGTTCGTAACAAACGCCGCGCGCGCCAGCATCGCGATCGTGTTTGCCGTCACCGATCCCGACCGCGGCAAGCGCGGCCTGTCAGCCTTTATCGTGCCGACCGATACGCCGGGCTTCAACGTCGGCAAGCCCGAGCACAAGCTCGGCATTCGCGCCTCGGACACCTGCCCGATCTCGTTCGACGATTGCGCGGTGCCCGAAGCCAATCTGCTCGGCGAACCGGGCGAAGGCCTGCGCATCGCATTGTCGAATCTCGAGGGCGGGCGCATCGGTATTGCGGCACAGGCGGTCGGCATCGCGCGGGCTGCATTCGATGCCGCGCGCCTCTATGCGAACGAACGCGTGCAGTTCGGCAAGGCGCTGAAGGATCACCAGACCATCGCCAATATGCTTGCCGACATGGCGACCCGCCTGAACGCCGCGCGTCTGCTCGTGCACCACGCGGCGCGTCTGCGCACGGAGGGCAAGCCGTGTTTGTCCGAGGCATCGCAGGCCAAGCTGTTTGCGTCGGAACTCGCTGAAGAGATCTGTTCGAATGCCATCCAGATTCATGGCGGCTACGGCTATCTCGAGGACTATGCGGTGGAACGCCACTATCGCGACGCCCGCATCACGCAGATTTACGAAGGAACCAGCGAAGTGCAGCGGATGGTTATTGCGCGCCACGTCTAAACGCAAATTAGACGGCGTTTGAGCGCAAAATAGCCTGCCGGCAAGGCAAATGCACAGGCAAAAATCAGAGCGCATACCGCGCCACCAGCATGGAATTGGAGACGACGATGACTGCAGCGAAGGGCTTTCTCGAAGCGCGCGACCTGTTATTGCGCCATCGAACCGACTACGACCGCGCCTACCGCGAATTCGCGTGGCCGACACCGGGCCAGTTCAACTGGGCGCTCGACTACTTCGACGTGATCGCGCGCGACAACGACAACCCGGCGCTGTGGATCGTAGACGATCCGGCCAGCGACGGCTTGCGCCTCTCCTACGCGCAGATGTCGGAGCGTTCGTCACGCATGGCGAACTTCCTGCGCGGCCTCGGCGTGGGGCGCGGCGACCGCTTGCTGCTGATGCTGCCGAACCGCGTCGAACTCTGGGACGTGATGCTCGCCGCCATGAAGCTCGGCGCGATCGTGCTGCCAGCCACCACCCAGCTTTCCGCCGACGACGTGCGCGACCGTGTGCAGATTGGCGGCGCGCAATTCGTGGTGGTCGACAGCGCGGAGCTCGCCAAGTTCGATGCACTCGACGTGCCGCTCACGCGCATCTCGGTCGGCACGCCGCGCGACGGCTGGATCGATCTGGCCGCGGCCTATGACGCATCGCCGCAATTCACGCCCGACGGCGTCACGCACGCCACCGATCCGATGCTGCTGTACTTCACTTCGGGCACGACCTCGAAGCCGAAGCTGGTCGAGCATACGCATCAGAGTTACCCGATCGGCCATCTGTCGACCATGTACTGGATCGGCCTGCAACCGAATGACATCCATTGGAACATCAGCTCGCCGGGCTGGGCCAAGCACGCGTGGAGCTGCTTCTACGCGCCGTGGAATGCGCAGGCCTGCGTGTTCGTTTTCAACTTTCCGCGCTTCGTGCCGAAAGACACGCTCGACGTGCTGGTGCGTTTCAACGTCACCACGCTGTGTGCACCGCCGACCGTCTGGCGCATGCTCGTGCAGGAGCATCTCACCGACTATCCGGTGAAGCTGCGCGAGATCGTCGGCGCGGGCGAGCCGTTGAATCCGGAGATCATCGAACGCGTCAAGCATGCGTGGGGTATCACGATACGCGACGGTTTCGGTCAGACCGAAACGACCTGCCAGATCGGCAACCCGCCGGGGCAACCGGTTGTGCCGGGTTCGATGGGCCGTCCGCTGCCGGGCTACAAAATCGAGCTCCTCGACGCCGACGATCAACCCGTCACCGAAGGCGAAATATCGCTGCCTCTGGCCGAACGTCCGCTCGGTTTGATGACCGGCTACGCGAACAACGCCAACGCCACGGCGCAAGCCATGCGCAACGGGTTCTACCACACCTCCGACGTCGCGTTGCGTCGTGATGATGGCTACTACGTCTACGTCGGCCGCGCCGATGACGTTTTCAAATCGTCCGATTACCGGCTGAGCCCCTTCGAACTCGAAAGCGTGCTGATCGAACACGAAGCGATCGGCGAAGCCGCTGTGGTGCCGAGCGCCGATGCATTGCGCCTGGCGGTGCCCAAAGCGTTCGTCACCGTGCGCCAGGGCTATGAAGCCAGCCCCGAACTCGCGCGCGCGGTCTTCGCGTTCTCGCGCGAAAAACTCGCACCGTACAAGCGGATTCGCCGCCTGCAATTCAGCGAGCTGCCGAAAACCATCTCCGGCAAGATCCGCCGCGTCGAATTGCGGCGCCGCGAAATGGAACGCGAAGCCGAACCCGCGCGCCTGCCGGGCGAGTATTGGGAAGAGGACTTCCCGGATCTGCGTTGATTCTGCTTTGATTCTGCTTTGATTCTCTTTATTCCACATCACTGTCCGGCCGCCACGCGGCCACTGCACAGGAGTTCCAGCATGAGCGCAACTGCATCGAACAAGGCCGCCACCGTCAAACTGCTGATCAACGGCGAGTTCGTCGAATCCAAAACCACCGAATGGCGCGACATCGTCAACCCGGCTACGCAAGAGGTGCTCGCACGCGTACCGTTCGCCACCGCCGATGAAGTGAACGAAGCGATCCGCTCCGCGCACACCGCGTTCAAGACGTGGAAGGACACGCCGATCGGCGCGCGCATGCGCATCATGCTGAAGTTCCAGGCGCTGATTCGCGAGCATTCGCCGCGTATTGCCAAGACACTGAGCGCAGAGCAGGGCAAGACGATTCCTGACGCGGAAGGCGATATCTTCCGTGGGCTCGAAGTTGTCGAACATGCCTGCTCGATCGGCACCTTGCAGCAAGGCGAGTTCGCCGAGAACGTGGCGGGCGGCGTGGATACCTACACGTTGCGTCAGCCGATCGGCGTATGCGCCGGCATCACGCCGTTCAATTTCCCCGCCATGATCCCCTTGTGGATGTTCCCGATGGCGATCGTCTGCGGCAATACGTTCGTGCTGAAGCCTTCGGAGCAGGATCCCATGTCGACGATGCAACTGGTTGAACTGGCGCTCGAAGCCGGTGTGCCGAAGGGTGTTCTGAATGTCGTGCATGGCGGCAAGAACGTGGTCGATGCGCTCTGCACGCACGATCTGGTGAAGGCGATTTCCTTCGTCGGCTCGACCGCGGTCGGTACGCACGTTTATCGCCTCGGCAGCGAACACGGCAAGCGCGTGCAATCGATGATGGGCGCAAAGAATCACGCGGTGGTGCTGCCCGATGCGAATCGCGAGCAGACCTTGAATGCTCTCGCTGGTGCAGGGTTCGGCGCAGCGGGACAGCGTTGCATGGCGACCTCGGTGGTCGTGCTGGTCGGCGCGGCGCAGCAATGGCTGCCCGAGCTGGTCGCGAAGGCAAAGACGCTGAAGGTCAACGCGGGTAATGAGCCGGGTACGGACGTCGGCCCGGTCGTCTCACGCGCCGCGAAGCAGCGCATTCTCGGCCTGATCGAAACGGGCGTAAAAGAGGGCGCAACGCTGGCGCTCGACGGCCGCGATGTGAAAGTGCCGGGCTACGAGCAAGGCAACTTTATCGGCCCGACGGTGTTCGCGGACGTCACCACGGAGATGGAGATCTATCGTCAGGAAATCTTCGGCCCGGTTCTGGTGGTACTGAATGCCGCCACGCTCGATGACGCGATCGCGCTCGTCAATAGCAATCCGTTCGGCAACGGCGTGGGTCTTTTCACGCAAAGCGGCGCGGCGGCGCGCAAATTCCAGAGCGAGATCGATATCGGCCAGGTCGGCATCAATATTCCGATTCCGGTGCCCGTGCCGTTCTTCAGTTTTACCGGCTCGCGCGGCTCGAAACTCGGCGACCTCGGGCCGTACGGCAAACAGGTCGTGCAGTTCTACACGCAGACCAAGACGGTTACCGCCCGGTGGTTCGACGACGATACCGTCAACGACGGTGTCAACACGACCATCAGCCTGCGCTGAGGCCTAAGGTCTATTGCTTTGCATGGGAAATGACATCATGAAAATAGGCTTTATCGGACTCGGCAACATGGGCGCACCGATGGCGCTCAACCTGCTGAAGGCGGGTCACGCGGTCAATGTATTCGATCTCAATGCGCAAGCGGTGCAGGCACTCGTCGATGCGGGTGCTAAAGCCGCAAGTTCGCCGAAAGCCGCGGTGACCGACGTCGAATGTGTGGTGACGATGCTGCCCGCTGCCACTCACGTGCGCAGCGTGCTGATCGCGGATGACGGTGTTTTCGCCGGCATCGCGGAAGGCGTGACGATCATCGATTCGAGCACCATCGATCCGGCGAGTGTGAAGGCGTTTGCCGAACTGGCCGAGCAACGCGGCAATACCTTCGTCGACGCGCCCGTCTCGGGCGGCACCGGGGGCGCGGCGGCGGGCACCTTGACCTTCATGGTCGGCGGCAGCGCGGATACGTATGAGCAGGTCAAACCGGTGTTGTCGGCGATGGGCAAGAACATCGTGCATTGCGGCGACACCGGCACCGGTCAGGTGGCGAAGATCTGCAATAACCTCGTGCTCGGCATCACGATGGCGGGCGTGGCCGAGGCGATGTCATTGGGCGAGGCGCTCGGCATCGACCCGAAAGTGCTGGGCAGCATCATTAATACCTCGACGGGCCGCTGCTGGAGTTCGGACACGTATAACCCGATGCCCGGCGTGATCGAAACCGCGCCGTCCACGCGCGGCTATACCGGCGGCTTCGGCACCGATCTGATGCTTAAGGACCTGGGGCTCGCCACCGACGCCGCAAAATTCGCTCGTCAACCGGTGTATCTCGGCGCTCTGGCTCAACAGCTTTATCAGACGATGAGCACGAAGGGCGCAGGACGTCTGGACTTCTCGGCGGTGATCAAGCTCTATCGCAAGGACGGCAAGGACAGCAAGGACGGAGACGCGTAATGATCGAACTCGACTACGCACACGACGGCGCCGTTGCGCTGCTGACGCTCAAGCGGCCGCCCGCGAACGCGTTCACACCGGACGGTTTGCTGCAATTGCAGCAGACGGTGGAGCGTCTGAACGGCGAAGCGCGCGTGCGGGCTATCGTGATCACGGGCGACGGCCAGAAGTTCTTCAGCGCGGGCGCCGATCTGAACACGTTCGCCGATGGCAATCGCGAAGTCGCGCGCACGGCGGCGACGCGCTTTGGCGCGGCGTTCGAGACCCTGCAGAACGCACGGCCAGTGGTGATCGCAGCAATCAACGGTTACGCGATGGGCGGTGGGCTCGAATGTGCGCTGGCCTGCGATATCCGCATCGCCGAGCAACACGCGTTGCTGGCGTTGCCCGAAACGGCGGTGGGTCTATTGCCATGCGGCTGCGGCACGCAGACACTGCCGTGGCTGGTCGGCGAAGGCTGGGCCAAGCGGATGATCCTGACCGGCGAACGCGTCGACGCTGCGACCGCATTGCGTATCGGTCTCGTCGAAGAAGTGGTGGAAAAGGGCGCCGCGCGCGAGGCCGCGTTGACGATGGCAGCGCGTGTCGCGAGCCTCAGCCCGCAAGCGGTCAGCTTCAGCAAGACGCTGATCCACCAGGGCCGCAATGGCGTGCCGCGTGCGGCGGCTCTCGCGGTGGAGCGGGAACGCTTTGTCGATCTGTTCGACGGCGCCGATCAGCGCGAAGGCGTCAATGCGTTTATCGAGAAGCGCGCGCCACGCTGGCAGGTGACGCAGGCTGAGCCGGCCTCTAACGCCGGACAGGAGACGCATCGATGAGCGCCTTGCAGAGCGTCGCGGTCGATACGGGCGTCGAAGCGGAGCGCGAGATTCTGTTTCGCGTCGTCAACCGCGTGGCGATCATCACGCTGAACCGGCCGGCCGCGCTCAATGCGTTATCGCACGCGATGGTGCGCGAGCTTGCCTTACTGGTCGAACATTGCCGTACCGACGACGGCATCGTTGCTCTCGTGCTGAAAGGTGCGGGCACCAAGGGCTTTTGCGCCGGCGGCGATGTGCGCGAGGTGCACCGGCTCGCGAAGAATGGCGACAGCCGCTGGCTTGCGTTCTTCGTCGACGAATACCGGCTCGACTACGCGCTGCACAATTTTCCGAAGCCGGTGGTCGCCTTGCTCGACGGTATCTCGATGGGCGGAGGCATGGGGCTCGGTCAGGCGGCGCGGCTGCGTATCGTCACGGAGCGCAGCAAGATCGCGATGCCGGAGACGCGCATCGGCTTTCTGCCTGACGTCGGTGCGACGCGTTTCCTGAGCGTGATGCCGGCGGAGGTCGAGTTGTATGTCGGGCTCACCGGCGTGACGCTATCCGGCGCCGACGCATTGCGCCTGCAACTCGCGGATCTGTGCGTGCCGGCCGAGTGGCTTGGCACCTTCGAAGAGCGCCTGCAGCGCATTTCGCACGCGGGAGACTTGATGGTGGCATTGCGCGGGGTGTTCGAGCCGCCGTGCAACATCATCCCGCATGCTGCATTGGGGCCGTTTACCCAGTTGATCCTGCGGCATTTCGACCGGCGGTCGAGCATCGAGCGGATCGTCGCGACATTGCGCCACGATCTGGAGCGCGAGCCTGCGCGTGAGGTGAAACAGTGGCTGCAGTCTGCTTATGACGCGATGGTTGGACACTCGCCCACGATGCTGTATGTCACACGCGAGGCACTCCTGCGCGGCCGGCAGATGACCTTGGCGGAGTGCTTCCGGATGGAGCTGGGCATCGTCAAGCGGGTGATCGAGGAAGGCGATTTCTGCGAAGGCGTGAGGGCGCAGTTGATCGACAAGGATCGCAAGAGCCGCTGGGCGCCGGCGACGCTTGCGGAAGTGCGCTCGGAACGCGTCCGCCATTTTCTGAGCTCACCGTGGAAGCGGGAAACGCATCCGCTGGCTGGGTTGGGGGTTGAGGAAGCTTGAAGGCAGCGCGCGCCGACGCGGTGTTTCAGGCTGCGTCGGCGTGCGTGAACGTCAACCTTCTCCTACTGTGTCGCCCCTGAATACACCTGGTGGCGGCACTGTACTTTGCGCCCCTTGAACGCGGGAAACCCAAAGCACGCCGATCAACGCGACGGCGACCGCCACCCATCCAACGGTCCCATATCCTTCGATCTGTCCCGTCGGCGAACTGCTCAGCATCAAGCCGCCGATCCACGCGCCGCACCCCGTGCCCAATGCCTGCAGCGCGCTGTTGGCGCTAAGAAAAGCACCCCGGCGGGCGGGCTCCGGCACGGTCGTCAGCAGTGCCTGCATTGGCACCATCCGCCCGGACATCAGCACCATGAAAAACGGGAAAAACATCACCAGCGCGTAGAACGGCAGATTCGGCAGATGGGTCACAAACAGGACGGGCAGAAACGACAGTACCACCGCGATCTGGAATACGCGCCGCGTGCCGAACCGATCTGCAAGCCGGCCCACCCGGCGCGACGTGAAGAACGTTGCCGCGCCACCTGCCATGTACAACCACGACAATTGCGCGGGCGCCACGCCATGATTGGCGACCAGCACCGGTGAAATGAAGGGAATCACCAGCATGTGCGCGACCATCATCATGAAAGTCAGCGCAAACGCATTCATATGCCGTGGGTTGCTCAGCAGCCGCCACAAATCAGGCAGCACCTCGCCGAGCGCCGGCTGGCGACGGCTCAAATGCTCCGCAAGCGACGGGACCAGTTGCCACCCCACAACCCAGACGGCCACCGACAACACCACCAGCAAATAAAACGGTGCCGCCCAGGTGAAGTGCGCGCCAAGCATCACGCCAGCCGGCACGCCGGCAATCGCAGCCAATGAAAAGGCAGTCATGATCGTGCCCGTCGCGGCGCCGCGGCGTTGCACCGGGATCACGTCGCCGACAATCGCCATGATCACCGAGCCCAACACACCACCCGTAATGCCGGCAAACGCGCGGGCGACCAGCAGAAGGGGAAAACTGCTCGCCAATGCGCACGCCAGGTTCGACAGCGCGAACAGCGCATACATCGTCAGCAACAGACGACGCCGGTCGAAGCGGTCGATATAGGTCGCGGCGAATAAGCCCGACAGGCCTGAACACCATGAATACGCGGATACGGCCGTCGCAAACGCGGCCGGTGTGATGCTGAACGAGTGCATGATCTGCGGGCCGAGCGGCATCATCACCATGAAGTCCATGATGATGGTGAACTGCGTCAGCGCAAGCAGCCACAGCAAACGTCGCTCGTGCTTTGTGCTAATTGAATACATCGGTCAATTCCTTGTTTTTGTTCGACGCACGCCGCTTGCAAGGCTCGCGCAGTTCATTGCGCGCATGCTGCGGACAGTCAGTCGTCGAGCGATTCATGTACCGCTTCGGCGCCCTGTTTCCAGTAGCTGGCCGCGCGAATGCGCGACTTGTCGACGCCACGTTCCGTGCACAGGTGGTAGCGCACTGCACGCATCGTCGCGGATTCGCCGGCGGCCCATACATAGCCTTCACCGTCTTCGGGCAAGTAGATTTCGCGTACCGCTTGCAGCAACGTCTCGCCGCGATAGTCCGATTCGCTGCGATGGCGCCAGACCATGTGCAATTCGGCCTGCGTTGCGAATTCGATCTGTGCCGACGGATCGGCCACTTCGATCACCGCCGCGACGCGTGTGCCGGCAGGCAACTCTTCCAGGCGGCGAGCAATTGCCGGCAGCGCGGTGTCGTCGCCGATCAGCAGATGCCAGTCGAAGCCTGTCGGTATCACCAGCGAGCCGCGCGGGCCGCCGATGCCGAGGTATTGACCCACTTTGGCTTGCGCCGCCCACGTTGCAGCCGGACCGGCCTCGTGCATGGCGAACTCGATGTCCAGTTCGCGTGCTTCAGCGTCGAAGCGGCGCGGCGTGAAATCGCGAGCAATCGGCCGCTGGCCCTCGGGAAACACGGGGCCGTCAGGGCCGGCTTCCGGCAGCACGGGCTTGTCGGCGCCGGGTTCGGGGAAGAACACTTTGATGTGATCGTCGAACGAAGCGGAGACGAAGTCGTGCAGATCCTCGCCCGTGAAGGTCACGCGAATCAGATGCGGGTTCAGCGCGTGGACCTTCTTGACCTGCAACAGACGGAATTTCAGCGGATGCCGCACGCGGTGGACTGCCAGATCGGCTCGGTTGTCATTTGTCAGCATAAGGGTGCCACTCCTGTCGGTTTGATTGGCGCGCGAAGGTGCGCATGGGCACCTTCGAACGCGGGTGTCGGATAGCGCGATCTCAAGCGGCCGGTTCGCTGCCTTGATCGCCGCCTTGGTCGCTGCCGGGTTTGCCTTCGCCTTCGATTTCATTCGCCGCACGCATCAGGATCGCGGCGATGCGGCGCTGTTCGGCGGCCGGCACGTTGTCACGGCGCAGCAGCGCATGCTTTAGCGCGCGACGTGCTTCGCTCAGTTCGGGCAGCCAGCCGCCTTCGCTGATGTCGGCGGGCTCCTCGCCGGCAAACGCGCGGCGCACGGAATCCATCTTGCGGGCGATATGCGACAGTTTGGCGAGCATCAATTCGACGCGGTCGCGGTTGATGGCCAGGTACTCGCGGCCCGCTTCCGACAGTTCGTAACGCTTGCGATTGCCTTCGAGTTGCACGGTCACGTAGCCGAGTTCTTCGAGATAGGTGAGCGCCGGATAGACCATGCCCGGGCTCGGGCTGTAGAAGCCGTTCGAGCGCGTTTCGAGCGCCTTGATCAGCTCGTAGCCGTGGCTCGGCTGCGCGTCGATCATCGAGAGCAGCAGCAATTGCAGATCGTCGGAGCTGAATTTGCGGCCGCGCGGAAAACCGTCGCCGTCGCCGCCGAAGCCGCCCGGGCCACCGCCGCCGAAGCGTCCGCCGCGACCGCCGCCGCGGTAGTCGTCATGGCGGCCGATTGCGTGCCACAGTGCGTGAAGCGAGAAGCGGTCGTAGCCGTGATGGCCGAAGCGGTGACCGTGACCGAAACCGTCGCGGTCGCTGTGGTCATTGCGTCCGCCGTGGCGGCCATGGCTACGCTCGTCGCCGTGGAACTCGTGTCGGCCACCGCGGCCACGCTCTTCGCCATGAAACTCGTGCCAGTCGCCGCGGCCGCCATGACGGCGTTCGAAGTCTTCGCCGCGTTGTTCGCCGCCGCGCTCGCCGCGGAACTCGTAATGACGGGCGAAGGCATGCCAAAGCGCATGCAGCGACGGGCGGTCATGCCCTGCGAAGAAACCTTCGTCCGCGGCACGCGAACGGGAAAAACGGTGGTGATGACGCATGTTGGGTACTCCCATTTGTGTCTTAAGATGTGTCGTAAGATATATATCTAAAGATAGTTTGTCAAACTCATTTTTTGCACCGCTGTGGTTCCGGATAGGGTTTTTCATGCCGTCGAGTCATTAAGTAAATGACATTCATGCTCTCGTGAAATCATCGGGAAACGCCGAGAATCACGCTCAGAACGGTATTGACCGTGTTCAAGGAGCGATGAAGATGTATGCAATCACCGGTGTGACAGGGAAGGTGGGCGGCGCGGCAGCACGCGCGTTATTGGACGCGGGACACGCAGTGCGCGCTGTCTTACGCGACAAAAAGAAGGCGGCGGAGTGGGTTGAGCTGGGCGCCGAAGTGGCGATCGCGTCCTTCGAAGACGCGGATGCACTCGCCGCGGCGTTTAGCGGTACGGCGGGCGTCTTCGTGATGGTGGCGCCGAATTTCGCGCCGCAGCCGGGCTATCCGAACGCTCGCGCGGCGGTGGCGGCGCTGAAAGAGGCGCTGGTGACGGCGAGGCCGCAGCGCGTCGCGGCGCTCTCGTCGATCGGCGGGCAGCGCCAGTCGGGTCTCGGTCTCATCACGCAAGTGCATATTCTTGAGGAAGCACTTGCGGACCTGCAGATTCCGACGGCAATTTTGCGGCCCGCGTGGTTTATGGAGAATTCGCTGTGGGATATCGCGCCGGCGCGCGAGACGGGTGTGATGTCGAGCTTCCTGCAACCGCTCGATCGTGCATATCCGATGATTGCAACCGTGGATATCGGCCGGGTGATCGCTGAAACGCTGACTCAGTCGTGGCAGGGGCGCCGCGTGATCGAGATGGAAGGGCCGCAGCGCTATAAGCAAAACGAGATCGCCGCGATGCTGGGCGGCGTGCTTGGATGCTCGGTGATGGCTCAGGCTGTGCCGCACGATCAGTGGGAGGCGCTGTTCCAGTCGCAAGGCACGGCGTGGCCTGTGCCGCGCATCGAGATGATCGACGGCTTCAATTCAGGGTGGATCGATTTCGAAGACGGTGTGCACGAGCGGGTGATTGGCAGCACCGGTTATCAGACGGTGTTGGCGGAGTTGGTTGAGCGGGCGGGCTAGGAGGTCGGCCGATGGGGGCGGTGGTGGCATGACGAGGATGGAGAACATCCGGTAAGCGCGCCACGCGGCAACTGCGGTGGTGACAAAGAATCAAAAAATCGACCGCCCAGTAATCGTGGTCAACAATTCCAGTGCCTTCGCGCCGGCAAGTGAGTTGCCGTTCGCGTCGAGCCCAGGCGACCACACGCAGACCGCCATCTCGCCCGGCAGTATCGCGACGATGCCACCGCCCACGCCGCTCTTCGCCGGCAAGCCGACACGAAAGACGAAGTCGCCGGCAGCGTCGTAGGTGCCGCAGGTCAGCATCAGGGCCGACAAACGCTTGGTCGAACTGCTGTCGAGGATGCGTTCCCCGGTCGAAGGCACAACGCCTCCATTACTCAGAAACAACGCAGCCTTGGCCAGCTCGACACAGCTCATCGAAATCGCGCATTGCCGGCAATACGCCTCGACCACCGCGTGGACGGGCATGTCCATATTGCCGAAGCTCGCGATGAAATGCGCCATCGCCTGGTTGCGGTCAGCATGTTGAAGCTCTGATTGCGCGACGCGCGAATCGTAGTCGATCGTGATCTCACCGGTCAGCCGCCGCATAAACTCCACCAGCGCTGTCTCGGCACGCACGAAGCGGCGGCACAGCACATCGGTGACGACCAGTGCCCCAGCGTTGATAAACGGGTTGCGCGGCTTGCCTTGCTCTGCTTCAAGCTGCACCAGCGAATTGAACGGCGTGCCCGACGGCTCGCGGCCGACGCGCTGCCACAGTTCGTCGCCGAGCAGCCGGAAAGCCATGGTGCAGGCGAACAACTTGGAGATACTCTGAATCGAGAAGCGTGTATCGGCCTGGCCGATGCGGAAGACCTCGCCGGACGGCGTGACGATCGCCATGCCAAAGCTGTTGGCCGGAACCTTTGCCAGCTCGGGAATGTAATCGGCGACCTTGCCGGTGCCCAGATAAGGCTGAAGATCGCGATGAATCTGTTCGAGGATGGATGCGTAGTTCATTGGGCTCGGACCGTTTGAAGCCGCGATTCTACTGGCAACCTGGCGCAAATTGTTCATGCGGCAAGGCGCGCCGGGTTCGAACAGCGTTTCGCGAAGGCTATGCTAGTCTTACTGTGTTTCTTACAGTAACCGGGTAAAACAGACATTTCATGACGCAAGCCTTCGATCCGGACGGCGTCGCGCGTCCGGTATTCGTTGTCGATGAGCGTTACAACGTGCTGGACGAACCGTGGCGCGCCTACCGTCGCGCGCGGCTGATCCACGTGAGCGCCGGCGTGCTGACCGTGCGCACCGAAACCGCACGATGGGTCGTGCCAACGGGGCACGCGCTCTGGCTGATGGCGAACGTGCAGCATTACCTGTCGGCCGCCGAGCCGGTGCAACTCCATTCGCTGTATGCCGATGCGGACGCTGCGCCGCTACCCGCGCAAAGCGTTGCCCTGGCGCTCGACCCTCTGGCGGAAGCTTTGCTGGGTGCCGCAGCCGATCTGCCGCTCGACAAACCGCTCGACGAACCCGCCGAGCGTCTTCTGCAAGTCTTGCTGGACCGCCTGTCGGGGTTGCCCACGGCCCCTCTGGCGTTGCACTGGCCACAAGATCCACGGATCCAGCGGATCGCCGAAGCGCTGAGCGCTAACCCGGCGGAACCGGCGGTGCTCGACGATCTGGCCCGGGCCGCCGGCGTAACCGCTCGCACGGCGGCACGCCTTTTCGTCAAGGAGACCGGGCAGACCTTCGGCCAGTGGCGGCAGCAACTGCGATTGCTGGTGGCACTGGAGCACCTCGGCGGCGGGGCGAGCGTCACGCAGGTGGCGCTCGAAGTCGGCTATAACGACGTGTCGTCGTTTATTGCGGTGTTCCGCGATGCCTTCGGCGACACGCCCGCCCGCTATTTCCGCTGACTCCACTGAGGCAGCGCCAAAAAAACACCGCGATCAGTGCGCGCCCGACGCGGCCGCTCCGCCGCCGCCCTTGGCCGGTTTCGTAATCCAGATCAGCGGAATGATCAGAATGAAAATGATCGCCGACACAAAGAAGATGTCGTTCAGGCCCATCATCGCGGCCTGAGTATTCACCGTGAAATCGAACAGCGCGTGCGACGATTGCGTATTCAGATGCAGCAACGACTGTGTCGAATCGATCTGCTGGTTAAACAGCGGGTTGTTCACGGTAGCCTGCTCGGTCAGCCGTTCATGGTGCAGCACCGTGCGGTTATTCCACTCGTTGCCGGCGATCGAGGTGCCCACCGCGCCGCAAAACACCCGCGCGAAATTCGACAGGCCGGCGGCCGCCGGAATCTTGTTCGGCGGCTGGCCGGACAGAATGATCGCAGTCAGCGGCACGAAGAACAGCGCCATCGGAATGCCTTGCAGCAGCGTGGGGAGAACGAGGTGCCACGTGTCGATTTCGATCACGTACTTCGAGCGCATATAAAACACGATCGCAAAGCCGATAAATGCGAGCGTGGCGATGATGCGCGCATCCGAGCGCGGCAGCACGCGGCCCATCACCGGCGCGAGCAGCACCGCGAAGACGCCGAGCGGCGCGGTGACGAGGCCGGCATCCACGGAACGATAGTTCAGATACTCCTGCATCCATTGCGGCAGCAGCACCAGGTTGCCGAAAAACACGCCGTATGCCACTGAAATTGCAATCGTGCCGCCGAGAAAATTGCGCTGCTGGAACAACCGTAAATCGACGATCGGGTTTTCTTCAGTCAATTCCCACACAAGGAAAAACGCGAAACTGATCACCGCGGTGATGCCGAGAATCACGATCACCGGCGACGAAAACCAGTCGAGGTCCTTGCCCTTGTCGAGCATGATCTGCAGCGACGCGACCCATGTAACCAGCAGGCCGAGTCCGACCACGTCGATGGGCGGCTTGCGGGTTGCCGACTCGCGGGTGCGATAGATCATCCACGTCACGCCGGCCGCGAAAATGCCGACCGGAATGTTGATGTAGAAGATCCACGACCAACTGTAGCTATCCGTGATCCAGCCGCCGAGCGCGGGGCCGGCAATCGGGCCGACAGTGGCCGTCATGGCCCATAGCGCGAGCGCGGTCGACGATTTCTCCTTGGGATACGAGCCGAGCAGAATCGCTTGCGAGAGCGGGATCAGGGGCCCGGCCACCGCGCCTTGGAACACCCGGGCGACCAGCAGGATCGGCAGCGTGGGCGCAATGCCGCACAACCATGAAGCCAGCACGAACATCAGAATCGCGCCGACGAACAGCTTGACCTGGCCGATGCGCTGCGTGAGCCAGCCGGTCAGCGGAATCGAGACGGCGTTGGCCGCGGCGAACACCGTGATGACCCACGTGCCTTCATCGACCGAGACGCCGAGATTGCCCGAAATGGTTGGGATCGCAACGTTTGCAATCGACGTGTCGAGCACGTTCATGAAAGTGGCGAGCGCAACGGCGATGGTCGCCAGAACCAGTTTGCCGCCTTGCAGAGGCGGTGGTGTAGGTGGTGCAGGCGGGGCAGCGGCGGGCGCGGAAGAGGGCTGGCTCAAACGATTCTCCGGATGGCGATGCGACGGACGTTCTGCACGGCTTTCTATTCACCACCCGGGCAATGAGCTGGGCGGTCCCTCGAATGCTCGCAAAAAAGCATACCTGTATTCGCGTTTTGGCGTCGTCGAGCCATGCAGATCGGGCGACAGAACTGAATCCGGCAGCGTATGCTCCCGCCTGAGGCCGCATGGAGCGACACCACGCGCGGTGAAACCGAAAGTACGGCGGGTACAGAGAGAGGAATTGAATATGGCTTGGGAGCAATTCGAACACGGCTGGCGGCGCGCGCCGGCGATCACGCCGGCCAAGGCACTCGTGGTGCTGATGCACGGCGTGGGCAGCAATGCGCGCGATCTGATGCCGCTCGCGGACATCTGGAGCGAGAGTCTGCCGGACGTGGCGTTTACGTCGCTCGACGGCACCGACGCCTTCGACGGCGGCTTTGGCGGGCGCCAGTGGTTCAGCCTGCGCGATGTCAACGAGGGCAATCGCGAGGCGCGGGTGGCCGCCGCCTATCCGGCATTGCGGCACATGCTCGAGGCGGAACTGGCGCACTGGCAGCTTTCTTTCGATCGGCTTGCATTGGTCGGTTTCTCGCAAGGCTCGATCATGGCGATGCATCACGTGGCGACTAGCGCGGAAGGCGCTGCGGCCGTCGTCGCGTTTTCGGGGCGGCTCGCCTCGGTGATCGTCGCGCAGAACGGTACGCCGCTCACGCTCGTGCACGGCGAAGAAGACGAAGTGATCCCGGTAGAGGAGCTGGAATACGCCGCGGATGCCTTCAGCAACGGCGGCTACACGGTCGACGCGTACGCCTTGCCCGGCATTGGCCACACGATTAACGCGGACGGCGTCGAACTCGGCAAGCAGGCGCTGGAGCATGCGCTCGGCGCTTTGTCGCGCGACTGACACGGTCCCAATTGAAAAGTGGCCCTAAAGATTCTGATCTGCTTGCCGTTAACTGCTCATTAGCATGAAAATCACTCCCGCCGCGCGGACCGCGCAACGCCCATCTGGGCGCGCCACGCGGTTCGGGTGACCGGGGGCGCATTTTCCATATTGCCCTGCAAGGGCGGATAACGACACATCAGAGCCTTCCTATGGCCAGACCGACGCCGTATTACCCGCTTTTCGATCGACTGTTCCGTCATTCCGTGGCGGTGGACCTCGGCACGGCCAATACCCTCATCTATACCGACAACGGCGGCATCGTGCTGAACGAGCCGTCCGTCGTGGCTTTCCAGAAAGAGTCGGCCGCCGGGCAAAAACGCGTGACGGCCGTGGGCACCGAAGCGCGCCAGTTGCTCGGCCGCGCGCCGGGCAACGTCGAAGCCGTACGGCCGATGCGGCACGGCGTGATCGCCAACTTTTCCGCCGCCGAACAGATGATCCGGCAATTCGTCGACATGGCACGACCGCGGCCGCTGTTCAGCCGGCGCGCCGCATTCACACTGTGCGTGCCGGCGGGCGCGACCCAGGTCGAGCGTCGCGCGATCAAGGAAGCCGCGGTGGCGGCCGGCGCGTGGAAGGTCAGTCTGATCGGCGAATCGTTGGCGTCGGCGGTCGGCGCGGGCCTGCCGGTTTCGGAGGCGACTGGCTCGATGGTGGTCGACATCGGCGGCGGCACGACCGAAGTCGGCGTGATCTCGCTCGGCGGCCTCGCGTATAGCGGCTCGATTCGCGTGGGCGGCGACAGTTTCGACATGGCGATCGTCAGTTACGTGCGCAATCTGTATGGCGTGCTGCTCGGCGAACAAACCGCCGAACACGTCAAGAAGGGCATCGGTTCGGCCTTGCGCGAGGTGCCGGTCGAACATATGAACGCGACCGGGCGCAGCGTCGACGACGGTTTGCCGCGCACGGTTCAGTTGAGCAATCACGATATCGCCGATGCGATCGAAGGTCCGCTGCGTCAGGTGATCGGCGCGGTGAAACGTGCGCTTGAAACGGCGCCCGCGGAACTGGTGACCGATATCGCGCACAGCGGCATTGTGCTGACCGGCGGTGGCGCGCTGCTCGGCAATCTGGGGCGCCGCCTGACCAATGAACTCGGGCTCGAGGTCCGCGTTGCCGATGAACCGCTCACCTGCGCGGTGCGTGGCGCGGGCGCGGCCGCGGCCGCCGGTTTGCTCGACGATACCGCCTACGAATGATTTGATGCGGGACGTCCCGCGTTGCAAGTGGCCTGAAGCTCCGGGCACGGCGCACAGCTCGCGAGGTGCTCGGCATATAAGGCGTGACACGCACGCCGAACGAGCCTCGGCGCATATTGAATGGCTGTGTGACAATACGCCCCTTGTCCCAAATTCAGGGACGCGAACACGCTTTCTTCTTCGAATCCTTTTCTGGCCGGCACCGCTGATGGTTTCAGCCGTTGCCGCGCCGTCCGTGAACCACCTGTGAATCAATCCGTTTCCGCTTCTTCTTCGCCCACATCCCCGTCCTTTATCGAACTGCATAGCGGCTTGCGCATGTCCTATGTCGAAGCCGGGGAAGGGGAACTGCTGCTGTTCGTGCATGGCTCGCTGTGCGATTACCGCTATTGGCAGCCGCAACTCGCGGGTCTGGCGAAGCAATACCACTGCGTCACGGTGAGTCTCACGCATTACTGGCCGGTGACGGATACCGAGCCCGACCAGCCGTTTAGCTGGAGCGAACATGCGGACGACGTGGCCGAATTCATCGATCGTTTCGGTGCCGGGCCGGCGCACGTGGTGGGTCATTCGCGCGGCGGGTGCGTGGCCTTTCATTTCGCCCGGCGCCATCCGCAGTACGTGCGCACGTTGACGCTCGCCGACCCGGGCGGACCGCTGCAGATTGCCGGGCGACCGCCCGCGAGTTTGCCGGAGACCGTGAACGCATTGCGCGCAAAAGCCGCGCAGTTGATCGAAACAGGTGAGGTGGAAGCGGGCTTGCAACTGTTCGTCGATTCGGTGAGCCGCCCCGGTTTCTGGGCGATGAGCACGCCGGGTTTTCGCAAGATGGCGACTGACAACGCACACACGCTCGCGCGTCAATTCCGCGACCCGTTGCCGGCTTACCTACCCGAGCAGGCGGCCGAGGTGCGCTGCCCGGTGCTGCTGGTCGACGGAGAAAAGAGTCCCGACATGTTCCGCCGCACGGCGACGGCCCTGCAAACATGGCTGCCGGATACACGCCGCGAAACGGTGCGCGGCGCCTCGCACGGGATGAATCTCGCGCATCCGGCAGCGTTCAATCGTTACGTCGACGAGTTCATTCGCTCAGTGGACGTTTGAATTGCCGGTGCAGTTCAGGCCTTGCGATGCGCGTCTTTATCGAGCGCGCGTTCTGCGGCTTCGCCGACGAGGCCGTGGTAATACAGATGCACCCCGATCGCGAGCGAGTCGTTGCGAATTTCGTGGAAGGCCTTCCATGCCTTCACCGGGTCTTTGAACAGCAGATAGTGCGCTTCCTGCGCGATCAGATCCGCGACTTCATGCAGGCCATGACCATGCAGCACATCCACCAGCGTATCGAGACTGCGATGGGTGCGCGCGTCGGTACGCGGGTAAAGCATATGCAGTACCGCCACGTCTTGCGTCGTCAACGCCGCTGACAACGCCACGACGATATCCTGATGATTCAACGCGGTGACGATGTTGTCTTCGTTGTGGACATGATCCGGAAACAGTGTTTCGAGTGAGGCGTTCATCTGGTCCTTCCTTGTTCTTCTGGCTGATTAAAAAGGCCCGCCGTAGAACGGCGGGCCAAAGACAGCGATGTGTTCGCAGGGGAAGCAAAACACGGATTCAGTATCGCAGAGCAGCGTCGCTTGTGCAGCCTGACGGCCGCAAAACATTGTTGCAGCAAGCGTACTAACTTTCATTTGGCTGGCAACGCCGCCCGGCGGACTCAGCGCGTTTTCGTGCTGCGTACTTCGGCTTATTTCTGCGTGTTTCCGGCGATTACGCCTATCTGTCAGGCAACGAATGTTGCGCCAGCCGAGATGGATTGTTGCTGTCAATCGCCGCAATCAAAGCATCTTCGGACCGTAGAATGCGAAGCGGAGCCTGAGCATGCCACGCGGCGATCCGACGATCGAGCATGCCGGCATGTGTGCGACGTGAAAGTAAAAGGAACGTGTAGATGAACTCGAAGACACACGCAACGCTGAGCTTTTCCGACAGCGATCAGACGATTGATTTGCCGATTTATCGGGGCACGCTCGGGCCGGATGTCATCGACATTCGCAAGCTGTATGGCCAGACTGGCAAGTTCACGTACGACCCGGGTTTCATGTCCACGGCGGCATGCAATTCCGAAATCACGTATATCGACGGTGACAAAGGCGAGCTGCTGTACCGCGGTTATCCGATCGACAATCTGGCGCAAAACGCCGACTTCCTCGAATCCTGCTACCTGCTGCTGAAGGGCGAACTGCCGAATGCGGAGCAGAAGGAAGAGTTCGTCAACACTGTCACTCAGCACACGATGGTGCACGAGCAGATGCATTTCTTTTTCCGCGGTTTCCGCCGCGACGCGCACCCAATGGCGATTCTGGTCGCCGCAGTGGGTGCATTGTCGGCCTTCTATCACGACTCGCTCGACATCAATAACCAGCAACACCGTGACGTATCCGCGATCCGCATGATTGCGAAGCTGCCGACGCTGGTGGCGATGGCGTACAAGTACACCGTGGGCCAGCCTTTCGTTTATCCGAAGAACGACCTGTCGTACAGCGCGAATTTCATGCGGATGATGTTCGCCAATCCGGCGGAAGAGTACGAGGTCAACGACGTGCTGGTGCGCGCGCTGGATCGCATTCTGATTCTGCATGCGGATCACGAGCAGAATGCGTCGACGTCGACGGTGCGTCTCGCGGGTTCGTCTGGTGCTAATCCTTTCGCGTGTATCGCAGCGGGTATTGCATGCCTGTGGGGTCCGGCGCACGGTGGTGCGAATGAAGCCGCATTGAACATGCTGGAAGAGATTGGTTCGGTCGACAACATTCCTGAGTTCATTGCGAAGGTGAAGGACAAGAACTCCGGCGTGAAGCTGATGGGGTTTGGTCATCGCGTCTACAAGAACTATGATCCGCGCGCGAAGCTGATGCGTGAGACCTGTCACGAAGTGCTCGAAGAGCTGGGTCTGCATGATGACCCGTTGTTCAAGCTCGCGATGGCGCTTGAGAAGATTGCGCTTGAGGACGAATACTTCGTTTCGCGGAAGCTTTATCCGAATGTCGATTTCTATTCGGGGATTGTGCAGCGTGCGTTGGGGATTCCTACGGCGATGTTCACTTGTATCTTCGCGATGGCGCGGACGGTTGGGTGGATTGCGCAGTGGAATGAGATGATTGCTGATCCGGAGCAGAAGATTGGGCGGCCGCGGCAATTGTTCGTGGGGGAGACTCAGCGCGAGGCCCTGCCGCTTGCCAAGCGGTAAAGGTTTTGGGTTTTTGCCTTTGCGGCGCTTATTTGTCTGTGTGCCTGGGGCTTTGGCCTTTCCTTGATTTGTTAGTGGTCTATTAGCGTTGCCCCTGTGCGGGGCGGCACTTACTTCTCTTTGCCGGCTGCAAAGAGAAGTAAGCAAGAGAAAGCAGCTCAAACCGCTAATGCTAAGCGGGGCCCGTGGTCTGCCAGGGGTAGTGGTGCATCTGGAATCTGTGTTCGTGCACCCTCATACGCCAGTGACAAGGGCGTCATACTTCCGGCGGCGCTGCGCGCGCCGAAGCGTACTTCATCAAACCACCCGCTACGTTTTGACGCTCACGCCTCGCCAACAGGTCGTGGCTCGTCGTTGCACCGCCATTATCATTGCGATTCCGATTGGAACGGTAACCGCGTCTGCGATCGGGACGGGGACGATGATTGCCGCGCACCGACATATCATTTGAAGAGGGGTTCCGGGGTGAATGCGGAGGCGCGTCGCCGAGGCGAAGCCGACGGCCCCCACGGACCTCGACCGAAGCCCGTGGTTTCCCATGCAGACCCGTCCGCGCCGCACGTAGTGCGGAGTGGGAGCTGATGACTCCTTTGTCACTAGCGCTGAATGTGCGAGAACACGGATTCCAGATGCACCACTACCCGCAGCAGACCACGGTGCCCACTTAGCATTAGGGAAAGTCTGCAAAAGTCCTGGCATTGACGTGAGCGTGGACTATCCTGGGAGCAGGAGAATTTAAGGGGTGACGTGATGGCACAACTTGGCCTTGGTCTGGATCTGTCAACGAAACGCACGCGCAAGCGGGAATTTCTCGAAGAGATGAGGCGCGTGGTGCCGTGGTCGCAACTGATTGCCCTGATTGAGCCGCACTATCCGAAGGGTAAAACGGGACGGCCGCCATTTCCGATTGCCACGATGCTGCAGATTCACTTTATGCAGCAGTGGTTTGGTCTGTCAGACCCGGCGATGGAAGAAGCGCTCTATGACGTACCGCTGTACCGCGACTTTGCCGGGCTTGACGACGGCATGACGCGATTGCCCGACGAGAGCACGATCCTCCGGTTTCGTCACCTGCTCGAAGCGCACGGGCTGGCTGTGCAGATGCTCGCGCTGGTCAATGAGGTCCTGAGCGGGAAAGGTCTGATGCTCAAGGCCGGGTCGGTAGTCGACGCCACCTTGATTTCTGCGCCCAACTCGACGAAGAACGCCTCAGGTACGCGGGACCCGGAAA